>CAKUMR010000036.1 GCA_934667865.1 uncultured Oscillospiraceae bacterium
CCTCATAAGAAAACATAGCCCCTTCGCCGAGTCTTTTCCGCCGGAGCTGCGGCGTTTTCCCTTGCGTTACACAAAGTAGCGCTGCGAAAAAACGCCTTGCTCCAACAAAAAATCCTTCGGCGAATGGCTGTAAGCAGTGCCCCCCCCGCAGACAAAGTCTGCGGGGGGGGAGCATCTATGTTTTCTTATTCGGACTCCGCTTTTGGAAGCGCCGATTTATAATTATTTCTTACACAGGCTCGTCCATCAGGCGGTCGAACTCCGCCGCGACGCGGTCGAAGTCCTCCTCCGGGATGTCCAGAAGCGTGAAATCGTCGTCCGTGGGAACATAGCCGTAGAGATAAACATCGTCGGAGTCGTCGAGCGCCTCCAGCGCGATATACTGCTTGTCGTCCAGGTCGAACACGCCCATAATGCCGCATTCAAAGCTGGCGCCGTCGTCAAACTCCAGCGTAATGATCTCGTCCTCCGCGTACTGTGCGCGCTTGTCTTCCATGGGTAAAAACCTCCCTATTCTTTGGTAGCTTCAGTATAGCCGTTTTTGCGCCGGCTTGCAAGTGGTTCCTCTAAAAATTGCCGGTAGGCCGTGGGCAGGCCGAGATTTTCCTCCAGCTCCCGCGCATCTGCCCAGAAAAACTGCGGCGCCTGCACCGCGCAGTCGAGATAGAAGCCGGTCAGCTCCCACTGCACATGAGTGAAAATATGCGTCCGGTGCACCTTTTTTTCGATGCCCGTGGGGCGCGTGCCCCACTGTGCCGCCTGCGCCAGCGCCTCCTGCGCGGTCAGCTCACCGGGGACATCCGGAAGCTGCCAGAGTCCCGCAAGCAGTCCCTTCTCCGGGCGGCGGCAGACGGCAATCGCGCCTTCGCAGCGCAGGAGAAACACCGTCCGATTCTCCCGGCGGCGCGGCTTTTTTTCGGCCTTGACGGGATAGCGCAGCTGCTCCCCCGCCGCACGCGCCGCACAGAAATCTGCAACCGGACAAGCCGCGCATTTCGGCTCGCCGTTTGGAAGGCAGACCGTCGCGCCCAGCTCCATCAGTGCCTGCGTAAAATCGCCGCAGTGTCCCGCGGGATAGATTCTCGCCAGCATTTCGCCGATCCCGCGCTTTGTTTTCTCCTCCGTGACCGGCACATCCAGCCGCAGCAGCCGCGCCGCCACGCGCAGGACGTTGCCGTCTACCGCCGGCGTGGGCAGCTCAAAGCAGATCGAGCAGATCGCGCCCGCCGTGTACGGCCCGACGCCGGGCAGGGCGCGGACGGCGTCATATTCCCGCGGAAACGCTCCGCCGTGCTGCGTCACGATCACCTGCGCCGCCTTTTGCAGGTTCCGGGCGCGGCTGTAATAGCCCAGTCCCTCCCAGAGCTTCAGCAGCCGATCCTCCGGCGCATCGGCCAGCGCCTGCACCGTCGGAAGTACAGTGAGGAATCGCTCGTAATATCCGCGCACCGCCTCCACGCGCGTCTGCTGGAGCATAATTTCCGAAAGCCAGACGTGATATGGCTCGCGGTCGCGCCGCCACGGAAGATCCCGGCGGTTGACCGCAAACCACGGCAGCAGCGCCTCCGGCAAAAAATCAAGCGTCATTTTTCGGCTCTCTGCGCTTTCTTCTGCGGCGGGCAGGCGTGCTCTTTTTCTTCTCGGCCATCAGCTCGTCAAAGCGCTGCGCCGCCTCGGACGCACCCTGATAGACAAGCCGGCTGACGCGAAGCGTCCCGTCGCGCTCCTTGCTCATGCGCACGCGGATGAGATAGCGCCCGTGCTCCGGGCAGGAGGCCATGGTCATATAGCGCCGCCCCTCCTGCGAGAGCCACCGCCCGCTGCGCATCTTGCGGCCGCACTGCGGACAGTGTGTTTCCTGCTTTATCATCGCGCCCATTGCGGCGTTTTTGTCCTCGTAGCCGTGGAATACCGTCCGGCTGATGCAGCCCTCCGGCGGATTGCCGTGGAAGCCGTCCTCGTGGCTGCGCACCGCGCTGGCATACTCCGTGATGCCGCGCTTCATGTCCAAACGGCTGCAAATAAGCGCCGTATGGTACGCGTCTCCCAGAGCGTCGTGCGCCGGGCGGCTCGGCTCGATCCCCAGAATCTCCATCGCGCTGGAGAGGGATTTCTGCGCAGAGCCGGTGCCGGTCTGTGCGTTGAACACCATCTGCGCGTTATACCACTTTGTGATCCAGTCCGGCTCGCCGTCGTGCAGCAGGATGTTGTCCTCCAGCACGCGGATGTCGTCAAAGCCCCACGTCAGGAAAATGCAATCCCCGCCGATCCATGTGCGGAAGCGCTCCAGCGCCTCCGGGAAGGGCAACCCCTCCTCGCGCAGACGCGCATCGTGCAGTCCCGTGAGCTTGGATACGCGGCTGTTCAGTTTTTTATAATATTTCGGGCATACCAGCACCTGAAACTCGTCCGCGACCGTGCCGTCCTCCAGCAGGCGCACCGCGCCGATCTGAATGATCTCGCCGTGAATCTGCACGGGCAGCACCTTCTTCGCTGCATAGGAGCCGGGCCACGGCTGATTCCATTCCATATCCAAAACGATAAACTGCATGACGTTTTCTCTCCTGTTCATGATCCTATTCATGATAGCACAGTTTCCTACCCTTCGCAACACAAATTGCGCCGCTTTTGCACGATCGCGGGCAAAACGGCATAGCATGGGGAAAACAGGAGGGAAAGATCATGCCATTTTTATTTTTAAGCCCGTCCACACAGGAGTATAATCCCTACGTCACCAGCGGAAATGAGGAATACTGGATGAACCGTCTGGCGGACCTTATGGTTCCATATTTGCAGGCCTCCGGCATCAACGTTACGCGCAATGACCCCAGCGGCACCGTCGGCGATTCCATCCGCGCCTCCAACGCCGGAAATTACAGCTTTCACCTCGCGCTGCACAGCAACGCCGCGCCAGCCTCCGTTTCCGGGCAGGTGCGCGGCATTGACGTCTATTATTACACACCCAGCCTGAACGGGCTGCGTATGGCAAATATCATCGTAGACAATCTGAAAGAGATCTATCCCCTGCCCGACCGCGTGCGTGCACTTGCCACGACCGCCATCGCAGAGGTTCGCCTGACGAAAGCGCCGGCGGTTCTTGCGGAGCTGGGCTACCACGACAACATGGCCGACGCTTTATGGATAGAAAACAACCTGCTTGCGATCGCGCGCAGCTTGTCGCTGTCCGTCACGGAGTATTTCGGGCTGCCGCTTCTCTCGCCGCGCCCGGCGCGGGAGGCCACCGTCCGCCTGCAAAGCGGCACGCTCAATCTGCGCGGCGCGCCCTCCCCGGACGGCCCCGTCCTTGCCGGAATCCCGAACGGCGCAGCCGTTTCCATTCTCGGCGCTTACAACGACTGGCGCTCCGTCAATTACGACGGCCTGATCGGCTGGGTCAAAAGCGAATTTCTCTCAGTCTGAGCCCGGCGTTCCGGCAGCCATCCAGCCCTTTCCTTTGCCGCAGACCGGGCAATGCTCCGCGGCCTCCCCGGAGGTATAGGTGTAGCCGCAGTTCAGGCAGTGCCACGCGGCGGGCTCGTCCCTGCGCCAGCGCATCCCGGAGAGATATTCCTCCCTGGCCTGTGAAAAGGCGTCGTGGTGCTGCCCCTCTATGGAGGCGATCATGCGCCACAGCCGGGCGGCATCCGCATACCCTTCTTCCTCCGCCGTTTGGGCAAAGGCCGGATAGACCCGCTCGAGCTCTGCCTGCTCACCCTCGGCGGCAAATTGGAGATTTTCGCCGGTATTGCCGAAGGAGAAGGGATAGCCCGCCTCCAGATCGACATTTTCAATCGTCTTTCCGCCGTGCTTCGTCAGAAGCTCCCAGAATTCCTCCGCATGAATCTTTTCATTCTCCGCCGTCTGCTCAAACAGACGTGCAAGGCCCTCCTGTCCTTCGCGGCGCGCCTGCTGCGCATAGAAAGTATAGCGGTTTCTGGCCTGCGATTCGCCCGCAAAGCTGCGCGCAAGGTTCTGCATGGTCTGTGATTGCAAGAAGTTCATAGCATTTCCTCCCTTTCTCTGTGCAGTATCTCACCGCAGACGGAAAAATATTCGCTCTTTGCTTGCAATCAGCCGCGTTTTTGTGTATATTTTAGGGTAAAGAAAACTCGGAGGAATTCCCATGATCAAGATTTATAACGAACCGATGTGCTATCGCGGCGGCCGTCTGTTTCCTGCCCGCGAACCGGAGCTTGCTTCCGGCTGCAAAAAAACAATCACCTATCACATTCTGAGCGCCCACAATACCTCCGGCTCCATGGACAGGCTGAAGCTGAAATTTGACGCCATGGCCTCCCACGACATCACCTATGTGGGCATCATCCAGACCGCCCGCGCCTCCGGCCTGAAGGAATTCCCGCTGCCCTATGTGCTGACCAACTGCCACAACTCTCTGTGCGCCGTCGGCGGCACGATCAACGAGGACGACCATGTGTTCGGTCTGTCCGCGGCGAAGCGCTACGGCGGTGAGTTCGTCCCGGCGCATCAGGCGGTCATCCACAGCTATATGCGTGAGATGTACGCCGGCTCCGGCCGGATGATCCTCGGCTCCGATTCGCACACCCGCTACGGCGCTTACGGCACGCTGGCCATCGGCGAGGGCGGGCCGGAGCTGGTCAAGCAGCTTCTCGGCCGCACCTATGACATCTCCTATCCGCGCGTCGTCGGCGTACACCTGACCGGCAAGCCTCGACCGGGCGTCGGTCCGCAGGACGTCGCACTGGCGCTCATCGCCGCGACCTTCCCCAAGGGGCTGGTGAAAAACAGCGTTCTGGAATTCTTCGGCGGCGGTGTGGTAAATCTCAGCATCGACTACCGCAACGGCATCGACGTGATGACCACGGAAACGAGCTGCCTGTCGTCCGTCTGGCAGACGGATGAAACCGTGCGCTGCGCCCTCTCCGTCCACGGCCGGCCGGAGGCCTACCGTGCGCTTGCGCCGGAGGAGGGCGCCTGCTACGACATGGGCATAGAGCTCGACCTCTCGACGGTTGAGCCGATGATCGCGCTGCCCTTCCACCCCTCCAACGCCCTGCCCATCCGCGAATTCAACGAAAATTTGGACGATCTGCTGCACGCGGTGGACGAGGAAACCGTCCGCGCACTGAGCCTGAAAAAGGCTCCCGCCTCCCTGCGTGAGAAGATCCGCGGCGGGAAATTCTACGCCGATCAGGGCGTAATTGCCGGCTGCTCCGGCGGCACATACCAGAATCTCCTGCAAGCTGCCGAAATTCTCAAGGGCGCGTCGCTGGGCGACGGGCACTTCGGGCTGTCCTGCTATCCCGCAAGCCAGCCCGTCCTGATGGAGCTGATGCGCACGGGTGCATTGGAAAAGCTGATGGCCTGCGGCGCAAGCATTCGCAGTGCCTTCTGCGGCCCCTGCTTCGGCGCGGGCGACGTCCCGGCAAACGGATCCTTCTCCATCCGACACTCCACGCGCAACTTCCCCAATCGAGAGGGCTCCAAGCCCACGCAGGGGCAGGTCGCCTACGTCGCCCTGATGGACGCGCGCTCCATCGCCGCCTCCGCGCTCTGCGGCGGCGCGATCACGCCCGCGACCGAATTGGAGGGGCTGATGGAGGACCCGGCCTATCTGGACTATCATTTTGACCCCTCGTCCTATTCCCGCGTCTACCACGGCGTGGGCCGACCCGACCCCGCGCAGGAGCTGGTGTTCGGGCCGAACATCGCCGACTGGCCCCGTCAGATTGCCCTGCCGGAAAATCTTCTGGTAACCGTTGCCTCGGCCATCTATGACCCCGTCACCACGACGGACGAGCTGATCCCCTCCGGCGAGACCTCCTCCTACCGCAGCAATCCCGAAAAACTGAGCGACTTTGCGCTCAGCCGCAAGGACCCGGAATATGTCAGCCGCGCCAAGGCTGTGCTGGCGCAGGAGGCGGAGCGCCGTCAGTCCCCCGAGACCTTCGCGATTGAGGGGTTTGACCCGCGCGCCACGGGCTTCGGCAGCGCCGTGATGTCCATCCGTCCGGGCGACGGCTCGGCAAGAGAGCAGGCAGCCTCCTGCCAGCGCGTGCTGGGCGGCGTGGCAAACCTCTGCGAGGATTACGCGACCAAGCGCTATCGCAGCAACGTCATCAACTGGGGCATGCTGCCCTTCACGGTCGAGCATATCGCGGACTACAACATCCGGCCCGGCGACCGCGTCTGGATTCCCGGCATCCGCAAGGCGCTGTTGAGTGAGACCGACCGCGTGGAAGCAGTCCTGCTGCAAGGCGAAGAGCGGACAAGCCTCACCCTGTGGCTGAAAAACCTGAGCCGCGAGGAGCGCGATATCATCCTCGCCGGCTGTCTGATCAATTACTACGCAGGAAGCAGTGAAACCCGCTGATTTCCGCAAAAAGGAGCGTTATTCTTGATTTTTCTCCACTCAGCAGTACACACCGGCGCAAGCACCGGCGCGCTGCTGCTTGCCGCGCTGAAGGACGGCCTCTGGGACGGGCTTCTGAGCCTTCCGGTCCTCTTTCTGGCCTATCTTCTGATGGAGCTGCTGGAACGCAGCAAAAAGTTTAACGAAAAAATCCTGCACGGCTACTCCCGCAAGGCCGGTCCCGTGCTGGGCGGTCTGCTCGGCATCGTGCCGCAGTGCGGCATTTCCGGCGCAGCGGCAAGTCTCTTTTCCACCGGCTCTATCTCCGTCGGCACCATGCTGGCCGTCTTCTTCGCGACCTCAGACGAGATGCTGCCCATCATGCTCTCCAGCCTGACCGAACGCGGGACACTGGGTCTCAAGGACATCGTCCTGATTGTTCTGGGCAAAGCCGCGCTGGGCATCCTGCTCGGCTATCTCGCCGATGCCGTTTTGAACCGCTGGCTGCGCAGTCAGAAGGACATCCGCAGCTTCTGCGAACGCGAGCACTGCGCCTGCGACGAGGAGGAGGGCAATGTTTTCCTCTCCGCGCTCAAGCACACGGTGAAAATCGGCCTGCTTTTGGTTGCGGTCAACATGGTTTTGAATCTGCTCTTCCAATTCATCGGTGTGGAACGGCTCTCCGGAACCGTTCTCGCCAAGCCCGTCATTGGGGAGCTCCTGCTGGCGCTGTTCGGCCTGATTCCCAACTGTTCCGTTTCCGTCGTTATCACCGAGTCCTATCTGGCAGGTGTACTTGGGCTGGGCGGCCTGTTTGCAGGGTTATTGTCCAACGCGGGCATCGGCCTTCTTGTGCTGTTCCGTACAAATAAGAATCCGAAAGAAAACCTCGTCATCGTCGCAGCGCTGTATATCCTGAGCGCGCTGGCGGGCATCGCCGTGACGCTGATCGGCGGACTTTTCTAGGAGGCTGCCATGAGGCTCATCGTCTGCGTCGACCGGAATAACGGTCTTTCCTTCAACCACCGGCGGCAGAGCCGCGACCGCGTCGTCACGGCGGACATTCTGACCTATGCCCCCGTGCAGATGCGGGAATGCTCTGCGAAGCTTTTTGAGGGCAGTCAGGAGCGCATCGTGGTCTGCACGGATTTTTCTGAGGATGCCGTCTGCTTTGCCGAGCGGCTTCCCCTTCCTGCCGCGCCGGAAGAGCTGATCCTCTATCGTTGGGATCGGGTCTATCCCGCGGACGAATTCCTTCCCTACCGACTGTCTGACTGGAGGCAGTGCAGCGTCACAGAGCTGTCCGGCTACTCGCACGAGCGCATCATTAAGGAGATTTATACGAAATGAGACGATTTGCCGCGCTGCTGCTTGTTTGTCTGCTGCTGCTTTCCGGCTGCGGAGTGCTTCCGCAGGAGCCCTCCGTTCCGGCGGAAACGATCGGTATTTCAGAGCTTCCGGAGTATTCCGGCAGCGCTTACGTCGCCGTCAACGGAAACGACCCCTACTTCACCGAAACGGACTACACCACCGTTTCCTTCGAGCGCTACAGCGATCTGGACGAGCTGGGGCGCTGCGGCGTGGCCTACGCCTGCGTCGGACAGGACCTGATGCCCACGGAAAAGCGCGGGAGCATCGGTCAGATCAAGCCCTCGGGCTGGCAGACGGCAAAATATGACAACGTGGACGGAAAATATCTCTACAACCGCTGCCACCTCATTGGCTACCAGCTCACGGGTGAGAACGCCAACGAG
Organism: uncultured Oscillospiraceae bacterium; assembly: GCA_934667865.1. The sequence goes on from CAKUMR010000036.1 coordinate 8,086, forward strand.
CGCAACCTTATCACCGGCACGCGCTACCTGAACGTGCAGGGAATGCTGCCCTTTGAAAACATGGTTGCCGACTACGTCAAGGAAACCGGCAACCACGTGCTCTACCGCGTCACGCCGATGTTTGAGGGCAGCGAGCCGGTGGCACGGGGCGTTCTGATAGAGGGGCTGTCCATGGAGGACGACGAGGTGCGCTTCTGCGTCTATGCCTTCAATGTCCAGCCTGGCATTGAGATTGACTACGCCACGGGCGAGAGCCGCCTTGCGGAAGCCTCGACTGTGTCCGGCACGGAGCTGCATTATGTCCTTAACACCGGCACGCATAAATTCCACCTGCCCGACTGCGCCTCCGTGAGCAGCATGAAGGAGGAAAACCGGCAGGACTATACGGGAACGCGCGATGATCTGATCGCGCAGGGCTACGCGCCCTGCGGAAGCTGCAAGCCATAAAAAAGGAGAGGCATTGCTGGGTGTACGTAAGACAGTATTGCGCTAAGATTGACGAAGCGGCACGAAACCGCATGGAGCTGATCGTG
>CAKUMR010000037.1 GCA_934667865.1 uncultured Oscillospiraceae bacterium
AGCGCGGTGAGATTCTCTCCCTGCTGGGCGAGAACGGCAGCGGCAAGACCACGCTGATGAATATGCTGGCCGGTATCTACCTGCCGGATGAGGGCGAGATCCTTGCCGACGGCAAGCCCATCTCCATCCGTTCGCCGAAGGACTCCTTCAATCACAAGATCGGCATGATCCACCAGCACTACAAGCTCGTGGACGTTTTTACCGCGGCGGAAAATATTGTCCTCGGTCTGGATGAGGGCGGCCGGCTGGATATCAAGGCCACCAATGCAAAGGTCAGGGAGATCTGCGACCGCTACGGTTTTGACATCGACCCGGAGCAGAAGATCTATGATATGTCCGTTTCGCAGAAGCAGACCGTCGAGATCGTCAAGGTGCTCTACCGCGGCGCGGATATCCTGATTCTGGACGAGCCGACCGCGGTTCTGACCCCGCAGGAAACCGAGAAGCTCTTCGCCGTCCTGCGGAATATGAAGAAGGACGGCAAGGCTATTGTCATCATCACCCATAAGCTCAATGAGGTCATGGAGCTTTCCGACAAGGTCGCGGTCCTGCGCAAGGGCAAGTACATCGGCACCGTCAATACCAGCGAAACCAACCCGCAGGCACTGACGGACATGATGGTCGGCCACAGCGTCACGCTGAATATCGACCGTCCGAAATACGACCGCCCCGAGGAGCGTCTGGTGCTCAGCGAGATCACCTGCTTTGACGGTGAGGGCGTAAAAAAGCTGGATAATGTTTCCTTCACCGCCAACAGCGGCGAGATCCTCGGCATCGCCGGTATCGCCGGCTCCGGTCAGAAGGAACTGCTGGAAGCCATCGCCGGTCTGTACCCCGTCGCACACGGCTCCATCCGCCACATTCCCAAGGACGGCCGTCCCAGCGAGCTGGTCGGCAAGACGCCGATGCAGATCAAGAAAACCGGCGTTTCTCTGGCCTTTGTGCCGGAAGACCGCCTCGGCATGGGTCTGGTCGGCTCCATGGGCATGACCGGCAACATGATGCTGCGCAGCTGGAAAAAGGGCAAGGGTGCCTTTGTCAACCGCCGCGACCCCAACCAGCTCGCCATGCAGGTCTGGAAGGAGCTGGAGGTCGTCACGCCCGGCACCGAATACCCGGTGCGCCGCCTCTCCGGCGGCAACGTGCAGAAGGTCCTCGTCGGCCGCGAGATCGCAAGCTCGCCCTCCGTCCTGATGAGCGCCTACGCCGTGCGCGGCCTCGACATTAACACCTCGTATACCATTTATAATCTGATGACGCAGCAGAAGATGAACGGCGCGGCCGTCGTCTTTGTCGGCGAAGATCTAGACGTGCTGCTGGAGCTGTGCGACCGGATTCTGGTCCTCTGCGGCGGCAAGGTCAGCGGCATCGTCGATGCCCGCACCGCCACCAAGGAAGAGATCGGTCTGCTGATGACCCGCGTCGGAGGAAAGGAGGCAGTTCAGTAATGCAGGAAAAGAAAATGCCCTTGATTCGCCTCGCAAAGCGCGACAATATGGACCCGCGCAAGGTCTGGGCGATCCGCATCGGCTCCATCCTGATCGCGCTGCTGCTCGGCTCTCTGGTCATTCTGATCACGGGCAACAACCCCTTCACCGCCTACGGCACGATGATCTCCGGCGCGCTCGGCAAAAAGACCGCCATCCGCCAGACCGTCAAGATCGCCGTTCCCCTTCTTGGCTGCGCGCTGGCCATCGCTCCCTGCTTCCGGATGCGCTTCTGGAACATCGGCGCCGAGGGTCAGATCACCGCAGGCGCCATCGCTGCGACCTACTTCGGCCTCTACTGGGTCGATAAGCTGCCCTCCGTCCTGCTGCTGATCGTCATGGCCGTCGCCGCGGCACTTGCCGGCGGCATCTGGGGGCTGATTCCCGCTTTCTTCAAGGCCAAGTGGAACACCAACGAAACCCTGTTCACCCTGATGATGAACTACATCATTATCGGCGTGGTCTCCTGGCTGCAAGGCGGCCCGTGGGAAGGCCGTCCCGGCTCGCAGATCATCCCGCAGTTTGACCGCGCTGCCTGCCTGCCTAAGGTGTTCGGCGTCCATTGCGGCTGGATTATCGTACTGGTTCTGGTGGTATTCATCTTCATCTATATGCGCTATACCAAGCACGGCTATGAAATCGCCGTCATTGGCGACTCCGTAAATACCGCCCGCTATGCAGGCATGAACGTCGGCCGCATCATGATGCGCACCATGCTCCTGTCCGGCGCGATCAGCGGTATCGTCGGCTTCATCGTCGTCTCCGGCGCGAACGGCACGCTCTATAACGGCGTCGCGGACGGCGTGGGCTTCACCTCCATCACCGTCGCATGGCTCAGCCAGCTCAACGCCTTTGCCATGATCGTCATTTCCATGATGCTGGCCGTCCTCTCCAAGGGCGCGGAAACCCTGCAAACGCAGCTCAGCGTCCCGGCCTCCATCTCCGACATCATCACGGGCCTGCTGCTGTTCTGTATGCTGGGCTGTGAGTTCTTCATCAATTATCGTCTGATCTTCCGCGGTAAGCACCAGGAAACGGAGGCGGCATAATATGGAACATTTCATTACATTATTTATCGCACTGATCGTTGCGGCAGTCACCTACGGCACGCCGCTGCTCTTTGGCACACTGGGCGAAGTTCTGACGGAAAAATCCGGCAACCTCAACCTCGGCGTGGAGGGCATCATGTTCATGGGCGGCGCATTTGGTCTCGGCGGCGTGTTCTACTATGAAAAGCTCGTCGCCTCCCCCAGCGGCCCCGTCGCCATCCTGATCGGCATCCTGTTTGCCTTCCTCGCCGGTGCGCTGGCCTCGCTGATCTTCAGCTTCATCACCATCACGCTCCGCGCAAACCAGAATGTCACCGGCCTTGCGCTGTCCATCTTCGGCACGGGTGTAGGCCAGTTCATGGGCGAATTCATGCGCGTGCGCGAGGGCGGCTATGTCGCCATCGGCAACGTGCTGAAAAACTACTTCATCGCCTCTCCCTTCCCGAAATTCCTTCAGGAGATCCCCTACGTCGGCAAGATCCTGTTCAGCCACAGCTTTTTCTTCTACCTCGCCGTGGTGCTGGCCGTCGGTATGTACTGGTACCTGATGAAGAGCCGTTCCGGTCTGTATCTGCGCTCCGTGGGTGAATCCCCCGCGACCGCCGATGCCGCCGGCATCAACGTCACGCGCTATAAGTACCTTGCTACCATCATCGGCGGCGGCATCTCCGCCGTCGGCGGCATGGTCTACATCACCACCATTGCAGGCTGCGTCTGGAACCACGAGGGTCTGTCCGGCGAGGGCTGGCTGGCCGTCGCGCTGGTCATCTTCTGCACGTGGCGTCCACTCTCGGCCATCTGGGGCTCCGTGCTCTTCGGCGCACTGATGATCCTCTACCTGCGTCTTCAGCTTTCCTTCATCCCCACGCAGCTTTACAAGATCCTGCCCTATGTCGTGACGGTCATTGTCCTTGTCGTTTCCAGTATGCGCAACAACAAGGAAAAGCAGCCGCCCGAGGCACTGGGTCAGTCCTACTTCCGCGAGGACCGCTGAATTCTCCCTTCCGTCCGCCGCAGCTTCCTGCGGCGGACTTTTTTAGCGACGCTATCCGCATATCTATACAAATCGCCGGAATTTCTTTCCGTTTTCCCGGCATTTTTCTATCGGTGTATTTTAATTTTGCAGGTGTATTCTTATTGCAAATTCTTTATATCACTTATGCCGCAAATCAAAATATTTGTTAGTTTTGTACAAAATTTTTGATCAAAATTTCACATCCGGTTTGTAAAAAAATGATTGCGAAACTGTGAATTGTTTGTTATGATAGAAGCAAGGAATTGAGCCGTTTCCCCCTGTGCTTCATGCCGGAGCGCAGAGGGGGCGGATGTCATTTTCCGGCAGAAAAACGCTTGCGACGAGCGGCGGAATAAAAAGTGGAGGTATTTCATGGAAAAGTTCTTTGGACTGAAAAAACATGGCACGACCGTAAGAACAGAAGTTCTTGCCGGTATTACCACATTCATGGCAATGGCTTACATCCTGATGGTCAACGCCGGTATGTTCGGCAATCTGGGTGACGGCTACTACAACGCGGTTTACATCGCTACCGCAATCTCCGCCGTGATCGGCACCGTCCTGATCGGACTGCTGTCGAATCTGCCCCTCGCACAGGCCTCCGGCATGGGTCTGAACGCATTTTTCGTCTTCTCCGTCTGCTTCGGCATGGGCTTCTCCTACGCTAACGCGCTGGTCATGGTTCTTGTCGACGGCATCGTTTTCATCCTGCTGACCGTCACCGGTCTGCGCCGCGTTATCTTCGACGCCATTCCGAAGGCTGTCAAGACCGCAATCTCCGCAGGTATCGGCCTGTTCATCGCTTTCCTCGGTCTGCAGAACGCCGGCATCATCGTCAACAGCGATTCCACGCTGGTCGACCTGCACTCCTTCAACATCGTTTTCAATGACAGCGTCACCTGGGCACAGATCATGCCGCTCATCCTGACCATTGTCGTTGTCATCGCCATCGGCGCAATGTCCAAGAAGAAGGTCAAGGGCGCCGTGTTCTGGGGCATGATCGGCGGCGCAGTCGTCTACTACGTCCTCGGTCTCATCACCGTCGAAGGCTTCTATGACACCGCGATCAAGGCAAACTTCTCCCTGAACATTCTCGCTCCCTTCAAGGATTTCGCAAACCTCGCATTCGGCAAGGTCTTCACGGAAGGCTTCGACTTCTCCGCATGGATCGGCGCCAACGGCGTGGGCAGCTTCGTCGTCACCTTCCTGACCACGATGCTTGCATTCTGCATGGTCGATATGTTCGATACCCTCGGCACCCTCTTCGGCGCCTGCTCCGTCGGCGGCCTGCTTGATGAGAAGGGCAATGTTCCCAACATGGATAAGGCAATGCTGGCCGATGCAATCGCAACCTGCGCCGGTGCTGTCTGCGGCACCTCCACCGTCACCACCTTCGTTGAATCCTCCGCCGGTGTTGCAGAGGGCGGCCGTACCGGCCTCTCCTCCATGTTCACCGCGCTGCTGTTCTTCATCGCGATGTTCCTCGCTCCGGTCGCTGCCATGATCCCGTCCTGCGCGACGGCTGCGGCACTGATTTACGTCGGCATCCTGATGATCGGCGGTGTCAAGAACATCGAATGGAGCGATCCTGCGGAAGCGGTTCCCGCGTTCCTGACCATGGCCATGATGCCCTTCTCCTACAACATCTCCTATGGCATCGCCTTCGGCCTCATCTCCTACATCCTCATCAAGATCTTCACCGGCAAGATCAAGGAGATCAACGTTGGCACCTGGATCATCGGTCTGCTCTTCACGATCATGTTCTTTGTCGCCCGCTAAATTGTACTTATACAGAACGCAGGGAGCTTTCGCTCCCTGCGTTTTTTGTAGTCACAAAACATAAACAAAGAAATCCGGGGCAGGTTTCCCTGCCCCGGATTATTCTTTTCTATTTTATTCTACATCTTCGATCAGGCCGTAGCCGCCGTCGTTTCTCTTGTAGACCACTGCAAAAGCGCCCTCATTTTCCTCATCGCGGAAGGCGAAGAAGCTATGCTCCAGCAGGTTCATCTGTAAAATGGCCTCCTCGCGGGTCATGGGCTTCATCGGGAACTGCTTGGTGCGCACGATCTCGAACGTGCTCTCTTCCTCCGCTTCCGGCGCAAAGGACGTGACCTCCGCAGAGCGGACGAACGCATCCTGACGCAGGCGGCGAGCCAGACGGGTCTTGTTCTTGCGGATTTGGCGCTCAATGGTCGCCACCGCAGCGTCGATGGACGCATACATATCCGAGGTCGCTTCGCTTGCACGGAAGTAGGTGTTTGCAGCGTGCACCGTAATCTCGACGCGATTACGGTCTTTTTCTACAGAAAAGGCGACAAGTGCCTCCGCATCATCTTTGAAAAAACGTTCCAGCTTCATCACTTTCTTCTCGGCATAAGCGTGGACGCTCGCTGGTAAGCTGACTTTTTTCTCGGTGAACTGGAATTTCATAGTAAGTCGCTCCTTTCGATGTTCGGTTGTAAGAAAAATACTGTGGTATCTTCCTCTGAGGATATGATACCACAGTTTTCTGCTTTTTTCAAGTCCCTTCCTCGTCAGATGTCACGAGGAGCTGATCCATGATGCTCCGGTAGATCGCCTCGGCGTTCTTGGAGAACGCGCCGGCCAGACGGTAGGCGTGCTTCTGCGTGGGCGCCATCAGCTCCATTTTCAGCAGGTCGCCCGCATCATCGTTCAGGCTCATCAGGACGGAATAGTCGCCGCCCTCACGCTGCTGCACCGTCGTCTTGACAAAGCTGCTGCGCCGCACCGCGCGGTTGAACTCGTCCACTGCCGCGCCCGCCCGCTGCATTACGGGAAATGCGATCGCATCCTGTGTGATGGCGCAGGCCTCGCGGCCCTTTTCGGTGATCACATAGCGCTCACCCTCCACCGGCTCCAGATGTCCGGACTCCACCATCTGCGGCACCGCCTGTGCCACGTCAAAATAGCTCAATCCATCGTCCTGATAAGAAAGCTCATAGATTTTTTGCAGATCCACCGGGTACATCGCCCGCGACATGATGTACAGGATCAGAACCTTCACGTCCAGCATATCGTGAATAAAACCGTGCCGCTCCATTTTATTTTCTCCCTCATTTTCTTTTCTTTATTATAGCGCGCACCGCCCGACTTGACAACTTATTTTCACGGTTTCCTGAAAAATTGCATACACTGAGGCAGAAAGGAAGTGTACGCCATGCCCGATACATACCACGTTTTCTGCGGCGACCGGCGGCAATTCTGGGCGGCCGAGCGGCTTCGTGCCAGGGGGTGCGTCGTCCTCACCCACGGCGTGCCCGGCGCGGAGGACTGGCCGCTTCCCACGGCGCTTGCCGGGAAGCTGCTTCTGCCCTTCCCCTCCTTTCAGGGGGAATACCTGCGCGGAAAAAACGGTCTGCCCATTGCGGAGCTTCTCTCCCGCATCCGGCCCGGTGCGCAGGTCTGCGGCGCACTGCTCGGTGCGCACCGCGTGGATTTTGAGGCGGCGGGCGCCGCCGTTTCCGACCTCTACGGCAGCGAGCCCATGACGACCCTGAATGCCATTCCCACCGCCGAAGGCGCCATCCGTCTGGCGATCGACGTCTCCCCCATCACGCTGCACGGCGCGCAGTGCCTTGTCGTCGGCTTTGGCCGCGTCGGGCGCGTGCTGGCGCAGAAGCTGCACGCGCTCTCGGCCCATGTGACCGTCGCCGCGCGCAAGCCCGCCGACCGCGCCATGGCGCAGGCAATGGGGATGCAGGCCGACGCGCCCGGCATCTATGCCGCCGGTCTGGCACAGTATGATTTTCTGTTCAACACCGTCCCGGCGGCGGTGCTGACGGCGCAACAGCTCGGTGCGTTGAAGGCCTCCTGCGTTCTCATTGAGCTTGCCTCCCGCCCCGGCGGAATTCCGGAAGCGGACTGCCGCACACTGGGGCTTGCCTATCATTTCGCCCCCGGTCTGCCCGGCCTCTGCGCGCCGGAAACTGCCGGTCGCCTGTACGCCGACTGCGTACTCGATTCCATTTAAGTGAGGTATCCCAAATATGTCCAACCCGACCATTGGCTTTGCAATGTGCGGCTCCTTCTGCACCTTCCGCAAAACCATTGACGTGCTGCGCACGCTCGCGGCACAATACCACATCATTCCCATTCTCTCCGGCGCTTCCTATGAAACCGACAGCCGCTTCGGCGCGGCGGCAGACTTCCGCGCGGAGATCGAAGCAATCTGCGGCGAACCTGTCTTCCACACGCTGCCGGAGGTGGAGCCCTTCGGTCCGAAAGCGACACTTGACCTGCTTGTCATCGCGCCCTGCACCGGCAACACCCTCGGCAAGCTGGCCGGCGGCATCGCCGATTCGCCCGTCACCTTCGCCTGCAAGGCGCACCTGCGCAACGGCCGCCCGGTCGTGCTGGCGGTTTCCACGAACGACGGCCTGTCCGCCAGCGCAGAGAGCATCGGACGGCTTCTGAACCGGAAGCACTATTATTTCGTTCCCTTCGGACAGGACAGTCCGGAAAAGAAGCCCTACAGTCTGGTCGCGGACTTTCCCCGCCTGCCGGAAACGGTCGCCGCCGCACTGGAAAACCGGCAGATACAACCGATTTTGCTGTAAAAACAGGGGTTCCACCGCAAAGCGGTGGAACCCCTCCAGCTTGTCAAAAGAGTCCGCTTGGACTTTTCTGACAAGCTGCCTGCAAAATTGCAAAATCTGAATTTTGTATTTTTATTTTGCAATTTTGGCCGCTGCGGCGGGTGATTGAACGCGAAAGGAAACCCTGACGGTTTCCTTTCACTCTTTTCTTCCCTCCGTAACTTTAAGCTGGATAGGTTTTTTGACAGTCTGAGCAGCCCACCGCAATGCGGTGGGCTTGCTTTCATGCTTTATCCTGTCAGACCTTCCAGCCGGCCATATAGGCTTCCTGCT
>CAKUMR010000038.1 GCA_934667865.1 uncultured Oscillospiraceae bacterium
GGTCTGGGTCGCGGCGGATTCAAACTCCAGATTGCCCGCCTTCAGCTCCTCGATGCACTTGATGTGCGCCGAGAGCTTGTCGGCAGCCTTGACGATGTCGTGCACGCTCTCGTCGGATTCGTAGACCAGCGGAGCGTAGCTCTCGCGCAGCTCCGGCGGGAGCATTTGCAGGAGCTTCGTGCCGCTGATATGCTCGACCTGCTTGTAGGCGGTCTTGATGTCGGGATTATAATACTTCACCGGCGTCGGCAGATCACCCGTCAGAATCTCGGAGGCATCGTGGAACAGCGCGGCCACCGCGCAGCGCTCCGGCTCGGCGGACAGGCCGAGAATATCCCGGCGGATCAGCGCCAGCGCGTGCGCCAGCACCGCGACCATGTGGCTGTGCTCCTGCACGTTTTCGGAAAAGGTGTTGCGCATCAGTCCCCAGCGCGTGATATAGCGCATTCGGGACACCAGCGCGTAAAACTGATATTCTTCCATAGCGGCTCCTCAGATCTCGTCGTAATCGTATTCCGCCCGGCGATGCGGCCGCTGCGGGCGGCTCTGCTGCACCGCGGCAGGACGGGACGCGGGCGGGCGGCGGCGCGGCGGCGCAGGCTTGGGCGCGCGGTACTTCTCTCCGCGGACGGCCGCAGCCATTTCCAGATACAGCCGGTAAAACTCCTCCGGTGTACGGACGCTGTCCTCCGCATCGTGCAGCCAGCCGCAGGCCTCCGGCGTCAGGCGTCCGAGATGGCGGACAAAGGCTCCCGCCACGCCCAGCGCATCTGCAAAGGGCAGCATCCGGTAAAAATACTGCGGATCCTGATAGATCAGGCGTTGCAGGGTAGCCTGATCGGCGCGGCGCAGGAAGCGCCGCAGGCCCAGAACACGGCGTGCCTGCTCCTGCCCCGTCTGCGTGCGCCGTCCGCCGAAGATCGTCGTCAGCGCGCAGAACATTTGCAGCAGAACATCCAGAAATACGATCATGCCCTTGCCCGCAAAATGGCCGAGCAGTATAAGCGTCACCAGCGCGCCCAGCCCCATCGGCAGCCACACGCGGCGGCCGCGGCGCAGGGCCATCAGGATCGCCCGCTGCACAAGGAAGTGCAGCGACCCGCAGACCAGCGTCAGAAGCACAAGGAACACCCAGCGCGCGCCGCCCGCGGGCAGCAGCACGTCAAAGAGCATCAGGCTGACCGCCAGTCCCGCGGCAAGGCCGAAGCCCCGCAGGACAAACGGGCTGCCGCTGTGCGGCGAAAACAGGCGGCGCAGCCAGCTTCTGCGGACGGAAGCCTTCATCTGGTCGGCGGCCGCACGGAAGCGCGGGCTGCCCGCGTCGCAGACGTCGCCGCTTCGGAAGATCGTCCTGAAAAACTTGCGCTCGACCGGCTTGCGCTCGTTGCCCATCTCCATCTGTTTGTAAAGGAGTACCCGCCCGCGGCGGCTGCGGACGATGCGCACATAGCCAAGGTTTCCCCAGTGTGCAATCACGCCCGCAGGGTCGGCCGGCGCACCGTAGAGCTGGCAGGGTATCTCGCCGGCGGTGCTGTCCGTCCCGGCAGTCTGCTGCTGCCGCGGCAGGATCAGGCTGTAGCGCAAAAGGAAGAACCAGTAGGCCAGCGCGGCCAGAAGCAGGGCGAAAAACAGCAGCGTATCCACCGTCGCCGTCTTGCCGGGCAGATTGCCCACACGGAACGTTCCCGCCGGGAACTGCACGTCCATTTGCAGCGTTTCATGATCCTTGAGTGCCTCGATGGACTGCGCGGTCACGGTGTTCTCCGTCACGTCGATCTTCAGATAATTGTCGATGATGTCCTCATAATAGCCGCTCGTCCACTCCGGCGCGGCGGTGACCGCCGCCGGGAACACCACGCGCAGCGTCATGCTGCCGATCGCGTATTCCCAGCCGGTCTGCGGCGCATAGAGCCGGAAGCGCTGGCCGGAGGAGGTCTCCGTCACGCCGCTCGGCAGCGTGTATGTACAGGAAAAGCTCTGCCTGCCGGAGAAGCCCGCCGGATTGGAGACGGTGAGGCAGGTTGCGCCGTCTACCGTCGTTTTTTTATAAGCCCAGCCGGAAAGGACGATGTCCTTCGCCCCGGCGCCGAGCGGGATCTGAAGCTCCTGCACCGCCGCGGAGAATTCCACCTCCGCCGTCATCGTGACCTGCGCGGTGCCGTCCTCGCCGACCGTGACGTCGGTATTCAGGGCGGTGATCTCCGCGTCCGCGGCCCACGCTGCGCCCGCAAGGGCAAACAGGCAGAAAAACAAAACCAGAATCCGCCGCACGGCGATCACCTCCCCATCATAAAAGTCATTCATACGATAGCACAATTCCGGTCAAATTTCAACTTACTTCTGCGATTCTTCCTGAAAAAGGCGAAAATCCGCCCCGGAGGTGGGAGAATTGTTTTCTCTTGCGGCGCATCCGGAGCTATGGTATAATGAAAGCATCTTAAACTGCGGAGGGATCCGACATGGAGCGAACCAATGAAAATCTGTTTTCCTATCTGCGCTGGCGCGGCGATCTGTCCTTTGCCGCCGACCCTCTGAACGAGGTGGATGCGCTGGCCTTTGCCGTTTTTTCCTATCTGGACTATTCCGCCGTTTCGGACGGGCTTGATCTGAAAAGCGCTGCCGCCGTCGTAAAAAAGACGATGGTGTCCCCGCGCACCTCTCTGGTCGGCCGTCTGGACGCGCTGGTGCAGGCGGCGCAGACACCGCGCTTTGCTTCCGTCACGGTGTCCCATTATAAAACCATCCACGACGAGGCGCAGGGAATGCAGTTTGCCGCCGTGACCTTCCGTCTGCCCGCGGGCGGCGTTGTGATCGCCTATCGCGGCACGGACGACACGCTCATCGGCTGGGAGGAGGACTGCCGCATCGGCTACGCCCCCGTCATCCCGGCGCAGAAGGAGGCCGCCTACTACGCCCGCGAGGTCTGCGACAGCTTCCCTCGCGTGCCGGTCTGGATCACCGGCCACTCCAAGGGCGGCAATCTGGCCGTCTTTGCCGGCGCATACCTGCTCGCCCGGCAACAGAAGCGCCTCGTCACGGTGTATAACAACGACGGTCCCGGCTTCTCCGCGCGTTTTCTCGCGGGGAACGGCTACCGCGCCGTCGCACCGAAGGTGCGCAAGTTCCTGCCGGAGTCGTCCATCGTCGGCGCGTTTCTGGAGAGCGAAACGGAGTCGCACATCATCGAAAGCAGCGGCGTTGCCATCAACCAGCACGACCCGCTGACCTGGCAGGTCAGCGGAACGCGCCTCGTTGCCGCTGCGGAGCGCTCCTCCTTCGGCCGCCATTCCGACGCGGTGATCGACGGCTGGCTGGAAACGCTCTCCGACGGCGACCGGAAAAAGCTCACCGAGCTGGTGTTCACGGTGCTGCACTCCTCGGACAAGCGCACGCTGGAGGACATCAAGAACACACCCCTGTGGGCGAATCTTTCCTCCATGGCGCGCACCTACGCGGGCCTTGGCAAGGAGCAGCGGCAGTTTTTTGACGACGCGGTCAAGCGCCTGATGCTTCAGGTCAAAGAAGAGGCGCTGCACGGACGCAAAAAGCGCGCCGCGACGAAATAAACAATGTAATAACGCCCGATTGGCCGGACAGAATATGCTGTCCGGTCGATCGGGCGCTATTTTTTTTCGTTTTCCTGCAAGGCTGCGCTACTGGCGCTCAAAGCCGAGGTATCTGGTTCCCTGAAATGTGAGTTTTCCTCTGTCTCCCTCCGCAAGCAGGCCGTATTCGCTTCCCGCCATGGGCAGCTCCATCCGATCTCCGCTCTCGACCTGAAAGGTCGCATAATATGTAGTAGAGGTATGATACTGCATTCTGTCGGCCCCGCCGTGGTGGTGCGTCACATTGCTCCGCTTCGCGACGACCGCCGCCGGGACGGTCAACCTCGGCGCTTTGTTATTTCTGTTCCACTGCCTGAGTCCCTTGACCATGCTTACGACGATGGCAGAAAGGATCAATGCAAATACGACAAAGAACATCACGTAGAATAATTGGAAGCTTCCCATGAATCCCATAGTTTTTCCTCCTTCAAAAAGCGTGCTGCGGTAAAATCGTTTTTTCTGAAAGGCGTTTCATGCATCGGAGCGCCTTTTTTTCTTATTCTTTGCTTGATTCATTTTTTCTTTTGTGATAGAATAAAAATGCCAAACAAAATCTAATATTTCTATCCATGAAGTATGTGTGTTTTTATTCTCGGTAAAAACGCAGATGCTCTAGTTCTGCATATACTTCGTGGATATGTTGGATTTTGTTTGGCGACAGTTGGAGCTATGCGTTTTTCAGTGCGTAGCTTCGGCTGCGCACTTTTTTATTTTAGGAGGTAAAAACATGAAAAAAGCACTTTTCGTCCTGAGCACCGCTCTCTTGCTGAGCATCTTTGCTGTCGCCTGCCAAAACGGGAAAACGGAATCCTCCGTTCCAAGCACTTCCCCCGAAGCCTCTTCCGAATCTACGGAGGCGTTTTCTTCGGAGGAATCCACCATACCGGAATCTGAAACTGTCGCGCCTGTGGAGTATCCTGCCTTTGAGTGGCCCGCTTTCGGGCTGAGCGAAAAACTCCCTCATCCTGACTGGATTTCAACAGGAAAAATTGAATACGATGTTGAAAATGCCTTCAGCATGAACGCCGGAAATGTTTCGCACGATCAGTTCAAAGAATATGTGACTCTTTGCTATGAAGCTGGTTTTACTGACTACCGCACAAATAATGATAAGGAATTCTGCGCCTTTAACGCGGATGGTTTGTCAGTCTATATCAATTACAAAGACGGCCAAGTCCTTCACATCTGGATTGGCTAAATGTCAGGCGGGACTTTCTTTCGAAAGTACTGCCTGATTTTTTCAATCTCTCCGCTGCCTGCCGCCGACGATGATGATCAGCCGCAGAAGCTGCGCCAGCGACGCGCTGAGCGCGGCGACATAGGTCAGGGCTGCGGCGGTCAGAACCTTCTTCGCCCCGCGCTGCTCCTCCGGCAGGAGAAGCCCGCAGCGCTCGATGGCCGCGACCGCACGGCGGCTGGCGTTAAACTCCGTCGGCAGGGTCACAAGCTGGAACAGCACGCACAGGCTGTAGCAGGCCACGCCGATCCACGCAATGAGGTTGAAAAATTCCGTATACGGCGCAAAGATGCGCAGTCCCGGCAGCAGAAGTCCCAGAATAATCAGCGGAACGGACAGCTTCGAGCCGATATTGGTAGCCGGAATGATGGCCGCGCGGATGCGGATGGGCAGATAATTTGCGGCATACTGCGCCGCGTGACCCGCCTCATGCGCCGCCACGCCCACCGCCGCAGGCGTCGCAGCGTCGTAGACATCCTGCGAAAGCCGGATGACCTTCGCCTTCGGGTCATAGTGGTCGGTGAGGTTGCCGGACACGTACTCAATGCGCACGTCGGTCACACCGTTGGCGCGCAGCACCGCGCGGGCGGCCTCCGCGCCGGTCATGCCGCGGGCGTTGCGCATCGCGCTGTACTTTTTGAACGTGCTGTTTACCCGCGCGCTCGCCCAGAGGGAGAAGAGCAGCGCCGGAACGACCAGCACCAGATACGACCAGTCAAAGTAATAATAAAACGGCATGAAAAAGCCTCCTTACTGCGGGTCCATCGCCTCATGAAGCTGCTGAGTGATGGCGCCGCGGAAAATGCGTCCGGCGTGCGTATGCAGCGTGTTGAGCGCGCCGGCGGAGTGCTTCATCTCCACCTTGCCGGGCATGAAAAGATCCTGATCGAGGATATATTTGACCTCCTTGTCCTCCACGCCGCTGCGCTTGACCAGGCCGGGACCGACGTGCAGCTTCAGCCTGCAGCCGCCGGCCAGCGACATCTCCACATCCTGCGAAGCGCGCTGAAAAGCGCTCTCGCGCACGTCGTCCTCGCCCAGCAGTCCCAGATAGGCCGGCTGGAACAGCGCGGAGAACGGCACGTCCTCCAGCTCCAGTGCCCGGCGGGAGAAGATGTTGATATAGCGCAGGCCGATGCGCTCAAAATATGCCGGATGGTAGACCTCGATAAAATCCGCCAGCACCTCGTCCAGCCGGCGGGCGAAGTCCTCCCAGCTGGAATAGGCGGGAGTCGCCAGCGACACGAAGCCGTTGGTCAGATTGACCTTCCAGCGGCCGTCGGCGCTCACAAACTGAAAATTGATCACATCTGGCTGCGGCTCCGGGCGCACACCCTGCGGCGTCTGCGTCAGCTTGGGCGGCTGCTTTTCCACATTGCGGGAATAGCGGGGATAGTTTTCCCGGATCCGCTCCTGAAAATCCGCGGGCTCCGACGCGCCGATGCGCAGAATGGTCGGAAAACGAAGCTGGCAGATCACCTCCGCAAGCTGCGCTTTTGCATAGTAGACGTGTTCACATTCCATAAACATGATGCATCGCCTCATTTCATTTTTTCTGAATTATAGCACGAAGGGCGAGCGGATGCAAGCATGCGCGCCCGCGCATAATTTCTCCTTTTTTCCACAACCTAGGAAAAATACCGCATACGGAGGACGGGCAATGGATTCTCTTTGGATAAAGACCAGCGAATCGGCGGCGCGGCCGCCGCTCTACGGCGACACGGAAACCGAGGTCGCGGTGATCGGCGGCGGCATGGCGGGAATTCTGACGGCGCTCTTTTTGCAGGAGCACGGCGTGCGCACGGTGGTGCTGGAGGCCGGGCGCACCGGCGCGGGCACGACCTGCCGCACCACCGCCAAGCTGACGAGCCAGCACGGCGCGATCTACGCGGAGCTTCTTGAGTGCTTCGGGCGGGAAAAGGCGCAGATGTATGCCCGTGCCAACCAGCGCGCCATTGAAAGCTACCGCCGCGTAATCGAAAAATACCGCATTTCCTGTGATTTTGGGGAAACGGATGCCCTGCTCTACTCTCACGCCCATGAGGACGTGATGCGCCGTGAGGCCGAGGCCGCCGCCTCTCTGGGACTGCCCGCCTCCTTCACGAGCCGGCTTGAGCTGCCGCTGCGCATCAGCGGCGCGGTGCGTTTTACAGGGCAGGCGCAGCTCCATCCGCTGAAATTTCTCTATCCTCTGGCAGACCTGCTGACGGTCTACGAGCGCACGCCCGCCGAGCGTGTGGAGGAACACACCGTTTTCACGCCGAAGGGGCGCGTCAAAGCGGGCAAGATCGTCTTTGCCTGTCACTACCCCTTCGTCAACTTCCCCGGCCTGTATTTTGCGCGGATGCATCAGGAGCGCTCCTATGTGCTGGCGCTGGAGAACGCGCCCCTGCCGCAGGGCGTTTACTACGGCTACGAGGACTATGCCTATTCTCTGCGCCGCTGGGGAAACGTCACGCTGCTGGGCGGCGGCGCGCACCGCACAGGCGAAAACCCGGACGGCGGGCACTACCGTGAGCTGCGCGAGGCGGCAAAGATCCTATTCCCGGAGAGCCGCGAGATCGCGCACTGGTCGGCGCAGGACTGCATGACCGCCTCCGGCGTGCCGTATATCGGGCAGTTCTCGAAGAAAAATCCGGATTTTCTGGTCGCGACCGGCTTCGGCAAATGGGGCATGACCAGCGCGATGGCGGCGGCGGAAATTCTGACCGGACTGATCTGCGACGGGGCGCACCCGGACACTGCGATCTTCGATCCGACGGTGCTTTCCCAGCAGCGCGCGGACAAGGTGGCCGCCGAGGGCGCGCACGCGGTGAAGGGCCTTGCCCGCCGCGTCCTGCACGGGAATCTGCCGCTGCCGGAGGAGCTTCCGGTCGGCCACGGCGGCCCGGCGCTGGTGGACGGGAAGCAGATGGGCGTGTACCGCGCCTCGGAAACGGAATACTATGCGGTGGACCTTGCCTGTCCGCACCTCGGCTGCCGGCTGGAATGGAACCCGGACGAGAAAAGCTGGGACTGTCCCTGCCACGGTTCGCGCTTTGATTACCGCGGCAATCGTCTGAACGTTCCGGCGCAGACGGCGCTGAACGCCTGCCGTCTGCCGCCCCGTCCGGACGCAAGGGCATGATAAAAAACGGAACCGGCGCAGCTTGTCAAAAAAGTTCTTTCGGACTTTTTTGGCAAGCTGCCTGCAAAATTGCAAAATCAATATTTGTAGTATTATTTTGCAATTTTGATCGCTGCGGCGGGTGATTGAACGCGAAAGGAAACCCTGACGGTTTCCTTTCATTCTTTTCTTCCCTCCGAAACTTTCAGCAAGACAGTTTTTTGACAGTCTGAGCAAAACCGGCGCACCGTGGGTGCGCCGGTTTTATGCGGCTGTTTGCATTATCGCTATTTGTCAATGTCTGAATGGCAGAACCAGTCCAAAGCCTCCCCTGTGCAAGGGGAGGTGGCGCGAAGCGCCGGAGGGGTTGACGGGAAAATTTGTTAAATAGCAAGCAGAATATTTTACAATCCCCCCAGTCAGCTTCGCTGACAGTTCTCGCTGCGGCTCGGTCACGGCGCGGCTCTGATATGCCACCGGCAT
>CAKUMR010000039.1 GCA_934667865.1 uncultured Oscillospiraceae bacterium
GTCCAGCACAATGTCCTTGACGGTGATCTGATTCAGCGGCCGCTCGTTGAGCAGCTTGATAAAGGATGCCTTGATGGCCATCTTTGTGAAATTCGGCATGATGTCCTCCCTCCGGCAAAGCGCTTTTTCTTTTTATACCACATCTGAGAAAAATTTTCAAGCCGTGCTTTTCTGCTTTTCTCTCTTTACGAAGCGGGGAAAACGTGCTATTATAGAATAAAATGTTGGCTTTTCCGCAAAAGGAGGGGAATTGCATGGAGCTTGCGCTTGTGGCTGCCGGTTCCTATCTGGTCGGCGGCATCAATCCGGCCTATCTCATCACCCGCCGCAAAAAGGGTGTGGACATTCGCGACTGCGGCACAGGCAACGCCGGCGCGACCAATGCCATGTTTGCCCTCGGCCTGAAGCTGGCGCTTGCCGTGATGATGCTCGATGTGCTGAAGGCAGCTTTCTGCGTCACCGCCGCGCGGCTGTGGCTGCGTGGAAATCCTTACGCCGGGCCCGTGGCCGGGCTGGGCTGTATGTACGGACATATTTTCCCTGCCTGGCTAAAATTCCGCGGCGGCAAGGGCGTGGCGTGCATGTGCGGTATGATTCTTGCGCTGACGCCGGCGTTGGTGCTGCCGCTGCTTGCACTGATTTTTCTATGCGGTTTGATCTTTAACCGTGCAAGTCTCCTGCCGTTTCTGACGGCGGCGGCTTATGTCCCGGCTTATTACTTCTGGACGGGAAACGCCGGCGTTGCGCTGCTTTTGTGCGTTCTCCCCCTGACCATGCTGTTCACCCACCGGAAGAATCTCTTCACCTGTATGCCCGAAACGCCCTTCCGCACGATGGTGTTCCATCACAATCTGGACGAGTGCGTCGAGCGCAAGGGGCCGGAAGGGCGCTCCTGAGGTGTACTTATGGCAGATTTACAGGCACTTTTTGACGCGCATTACCCTGACCGGCGCTATCTGACCGAGCTGTGCGACCACTACTACTGCGACTTTCTCTCCGTCGCGGTGCTGCGCCGCTCAAGGGAGAAAAGCGTACGCCCCTTCACGCACTGCCACGCGGCCTATGAGTTTTTGCTTCCCCTGACCCCTGCCCCCCAGATTATGCAGGGCGACGAGGTCTATTTCGGACGGGTGGGGTATGCCTATCCCGTGCAGAGCGGCCGCCGCCACGCACAGGCGGTGGAGCTGTGCGACGTGTCGAATTGCAGCATTGTGGTTGACGCGGACTGTTTTGAGCGCCGTCTGGCGGAGAAGGGACTGGCCGGGCGGGCGGTGGAGCGATTCTTCGCAGTTTCGAACACACTGAAGGACTATCTGCGCCTGTTTGAGCAGGAGTTTTCCAAGGGCGCGGCGGCGGATGCCTCCGATTTGCGTGCGCTGGGCGGATTGATCGTTTCGGCGCTGATCGAGGATCACTTCCGGCCCGCCACGCAGCCGCCGGAGAGCGGTCCGGCCTCCGTGATGGAGGACATTGAGAGCTATATTGACCTGCACTTCTGCGAAAAGATCACGTTGGACGAGCTGGTCGAGCGCAGCGGCTTCACGCGCAGCTATTTTCTGGCGTTGTTCAAAAAGCGCTGCGGCGAGGCGCCCTATGCGCGCATCACGCGCCTGCGGCTGGCCAAGGCCAAGGTGCTGCTGCGCGGGACCGACTACCCCGTGACGAAGATCTCGGCGCTGTGCGGCTTTTCCTCGCCCAACGCCTTTGCCAATGTGTTCCGTCGCGACACCGGTAAAACGCCGGGCGATTTCCGCCGCCTGAACTGATAAAACCAGAAATTGCCGGGGAAACTAGGGACAGCTCCTTCCCCAATCATTATCATGAAACAAGAGGCTATTATGTTAGAAATCAAACACCTTTCCTACCGTGTCGCCGACGAATCCGGCACTGCGGACATCCTGCGCGACGTCAGCCTGACGATAGAAGACAAGCGCTTTGTGGTCATTACCGGTCCGAACGGCGGGGGCAAGACCAGCCTTGCCCGCACCGTTATGGGCATCAATCCTGCTACCTCCGGCTCCGTTTTCTGGAACGGGAAGGACATCACCGCGCTCTCCGTCACCGAGCGCGCAAGACTCGGCATTTCCTACGGCTTCCAGCAGCCGCCGCGCTTCAAGGGGATGAAGGTGCGCGACCTGCTGAACATCGCGGCGGGCGCGCCCATATCGCACGACGATGCCTGCGGCTATCTGACCAAGGTCGGCCTGTGCGCCCGCGACTATATTGACCGCGATGTAGACGCCAGCCTTTCCGGCGGCGAGGTCAAGCGCATCGAGATTGCGACGGTGCTGGCGCGCCGCAGTGAGCTGATGATCTTTGACGAGCCGGAGGCCGGTATCGACCTGTGGTCCTTCGCCCGCCTGACCGAAACCTTCCAGGAGATCCACGACAAAAAAGAAGCGACCATTCTTATCATCTCCCATCAGGAGCGCATCATCCGCCTTGCCGACGAGATTATCCTGATTGCGGGCGGACAGGTCGCCGCGCGCGGCAGCGTGGACGAGGTCTATCCGAAGATCATGGCCGATACCGTCACCGGCTGCAACCGTCTGGGAGGAAACAATCCATGCTGAATGAGATTCAAGAGAAGATTCTGGAAATTGTCGCGGACATGAAGGGCACCGGCGAGGGCGCGGTCAACATCCGCTCCGACGGGCAGAAGGCATTCCGCCGCAACACCGAGCATATCGTCATCGAGTCCAAGACCGACAAGGACGGCATCGACATCCGCATCGCGCCGTTCACAAAGAACGAGTCCGTGCATATCCCGGTTATTCTGACAAAGTCCGGCTTTTCCGACATGGTCTACAACGACTTCTTTGTCGGCGAGGGCGCGGATGTGACCATCGTCGCGGGCTGCGGCATCCACAACTGCGGCGACTGCGACAGCCGGCATGACGGCATCCACACCTTCTATGTCGGCAAAAACGCGAAGGTCAAATATATTGAAAAGCACTACGGCGAGGGCGAGGGCAGCGGCAAGCGCATCCTCAACCCGCAGACCATCCTCTATCTGGAGGAGGGCGCGTCGGTGACGCTGGAAACCAGCCAGATTCGCGGCGTGGACGACACCAAGCGCTACACCAAGGCCGAGTGCAAGGGCGAAAACAGCGAGATCGTCATCCGCGAGAAGCTCCTGACCCACGGCGAGCAGCACGCGGTCAGCGAGATGGACGTGTTTCTCAACGGAAAGAATACCAAGACGCAGGTCATCTCCCGCTCCGTGGCGCAGGATCGTTCCTCGCAGATCTTCTATCCGCGCGTGCAGGGCAACAACCTCTGCTTCGGCCATGTGCAGTGCGACGCCATCCTGATGGGCAGCGCCAAGGTGCGCGCCATCCCGGAGATCACCTGCAACCATGTGGACGCCAGCCTGATCCATGAGGCGGCCATCGGCCGCATCGCGGGCGATCAGATTCTCAAGCTCATGACGCTGGGCCTGAGCGCGCAGCAGGCCGAGGAGAAAATCCTCGAAGGGTTCCTCCGCTGATGCTGCGCGTCACGCTGCTTACCGTCGGCAGGCTCAAGGAGAAATTCTACCTTGCCGCGGTGGAGGAATATCAGAAGCGCCTGAAAAGCTACTGCGATTTTTCCCTGCTCGAGCTGCCGGAAACGCGCCTGCCCGACGATCCCGCGCCTGCGGAGATTGCCGCCGGGCTGGCGAAGGAGGCCGGGCTGATCGTGCAGAGGATTCCGAAGGGCGCGTGGTTCTGCGTTCTGACGCCGGAGGGAACGGAGCTTTCCTCCGAGCAGCTGGCTCAGAAGCTGGAGACGGTCAAGCTCTCCGGCCGCGGCGCGGTATGCTTTCTGATCGGCTCGTCCTATGGCATCGCGCCGGAGGTCAAGAGGCTGGCGGATTTCCGCCTGTCCTTCGGGCCGATGACCTTCCCGCATCACCTGATGCGTGTGATGGCGCTCGAGCAGCTCTACCGCGCGCAGAATATCCTCGCCGGGACGAAGTACCACAAATAGAGGGAAACAATGAAAAACGACTGGAAGGTCTTTTATCAGGCCGATTTCTGGAGGCACCGCGGACGCGACCATGCCGGGCGGGAGCTTCCGATCGAAAAACGATTTGACTGGTGCGGCGAGGACTGGTATGTCCCCGCCGCCTACGTCTGCACGCAGGGCGTGGTGCTCGACCTGCTGCTGCGCGTGCCGCAGGAGCGCTTTAATGCCTTCGCGGAGAAATGGAGCCTCACGCCGGAGCGCGGCTGCGAGGAGTTTTCCGAGGAAGAGGTGGAGGAAATCGACCGGGAGAATCCCCTGAGTCAGGATTTTTCCGCACAGCTGACGCTCAACGGCGGCGCGGTTTCCAGCGAAAGATCCTGCGCCGTGAGCTATGTGCCGAAGCTGGCGGAGGACAGGCCCGCGCTGCGGCTTCTGGCGCATTACGGCCTCGATACGGACTGCTGCTGGGCCATCCACCGGCTGTTTTTCCCGCAGAAGCGCCGGAAGCTTCAAACGCTGTCGCTGCATCTTGCGGCGCAGCCGGAGTGGCTGCCCGGCCCGCACTTTACGGCGGAGGTCGGCTGGCCCGTCGCGATCACGCATCCCGCGACCGGCGCGGTTTACACGCTGACGCCGCAGAGAATCGAAGCGGAAACGCTGGAGCTTCCGCCGCAGGAGCCGGAATTCCCGCGGCATCTGGTGCGCATGGACTACACCCTCAGTCCGGAGCTGCCGGGGGAGGAACTGCGGCTGCGTGATACCGCGCCCGCCGACCCGGCGCGTAGAAGGGACGCAAACGGGGGCATCATCGGCGGGGCGGACGGGCCGACGGCGATCTTCATCGGCTGCCGCTTGGAGGAAGAAAGAATCCACTCGGCCTTTTCCTCACCGCATTTTGCGCCGCAGGAAGCGCCGGTCGAGTGGCGCACGTCCTTCTGTGTGCTGCGGAAGCCGGATTGCACCGTGGCGCTGTTATAAACTGTTGGAAAAGGAATTTTCACAAGGATGTGGAAATTCCTTTTTCTGCGTTACAGGGAGGATATCCCGTTGATTTGATACTGATTCTTGATTAAAATATTTAATCAAGAATCCCGTGTGCTACGCACACTCGCATCGTGCGAATGCACGCTGCGCCGTCTCATGCAGAATCTGACGCGCCTTCGGCGCTATAAAAAGCATTTCAAGCTTTTTAACAGATCCTAGTATGAGATATTCTGTGTTTGCATATTTTTATCACATATCAAGTGTAAAACGAAACAGATTTCTGTCGTATTCTGTCGTTTTTTCCGGAAATGTCCGATGGTGTCTTATAATGATGTAACATCAGAATTTCAAAGGAGAGCATTATGACAAAGACAGAAACCCTGCTTCGTGCGCTTTTGGGGCCGGTGCGCGAGGACATCCGCCCGTTGGCGGCGGTGGTGGATTATGTGGCGGGCTTGCTTTTTGTGGAGGAAATGCAGCTGGATGACGTGCGTATCACCAAGTGTGTCTATCCGGCGGTGGCAAAGCAGCTCGGCAAGCCGGCGACGGCGATCTCCAGAAGTGTGGAGCGCCTGACGGCGCGCTGCTGGAGTGACGGCGATCCGGAGCTTTTGCAGACCATTTTGGGGCGTAAGGTTCTCGCGCCCTATTCCCCGCGGGAAACGGTGATCTGTCTTGCCTATTATGTTTATTATGACTGCTCCATGCACGAGGTCCTGCGCCGCCGGCTGGGGATAAAATAAGCGATCGGCTTTTGCTGCGTCCTCATAAGAAACCACAGCCCCTTCGCCGAGTCTTTTCCGCCGGAACTGCGGCGTTTTCCCTTGTGTTACACAAAGTAGCGCCGCGGAAAAACGCCTTGTTCCAACAAAAAATCCTTCGGCGAATGGCTGTAAGCAGGGATTCCCCGCAGACAAAGTCTGCGGGGAATCCTCTATGTTTTCTTATTCGGACTCCGCTTTCGCCGATCGCTTATTTTTATAATTCCACGATGATTTTGGTTCCCTTCCGGCGCAGCCAGCGGTAGAGCAGCAGCGAGAGCGCCAGCATTACAGCGGCGCACACCGCCAGATAGGCGGCGCCTCCCAGATGCCAGCCGCCCAGCAGATAACCGGCCGCGATGGCAGCGGCGAGGATCCAGCCGCCGAACAGCGACAGCATGACGCTGAGACTCTGCTTGATGGGGGTGATCTCGCTTGTCCAGGTGACATTGGCCCATTTCGTACCGGCCGACAGGTCGAAAAGTGCCATCATCAGCACGAACAGCAGGCAGTTTCCAACCAGAAGCAGCCGCTCGGCGGGCGAGCCGGACGAGATTGCAGCCGCGCAGAGGGCACACAGGGCAACGGGAATTTCGGTCAGCAGGAGCTGCATGGTGAGCTTCGCCCGTAGGATCTGCCACGGGCGGACGGGGAGAGACTGGAGAAGCCACAGCGCTTTTCCCTCCAGCGAAACCGAGGGCGCG
This sequence comes from uncultured Oscillospiraceae bacterium, assembly GCA_934667865.1. The sequence continues at coordinate 6,401 of CAKUMR010000039.1, forward strand.
GCCATGTTGTTCATGGTGGACAGCAGGCAGACCGCGGCGCAGAGCAGCACCGGCACGGTGGCTGGATGCTCTGCAAACAGCTCTGTCAGGACGGAAAGGAAGCTGCTCCCGCGCAGAAGAAGAAGGACTGCCGCGACCGGCAGGAACAGCAGACCGAAGCCGCAGTTGAGCATATAGTTCGGGCTGGAGGTGAAGCGCCTGAGCTCCTTGTGCAGCAGCGCGCGGGACAGCGGGCGCACACGCGCCGCCTTTTCACGGTAGACGACCTTTGCGCTCTTGCCGCTGGCGGTGGCGATGCGCAGGAAGCTGCGCGCCAGCACGATGCAGGTCAGCGCGAACAGCCCCAGCACGACGGCCGAAACGACCAGCATGGCAAAGCCGTCGCCCTCGCCAACACGGCCGAGCAGGTAGAGAGGATAGGCCCTGCCGCGGATTGCTTCGCCGTAGACCGCAGCGTTTTCAACCAGCTCGCGGATCCACGTTTGCGCCTTGAAGCCGGCAAAGTAGTATGCGCCGAGGAGGACAAGCGACAGGAAAACGGCGGCAAAGCTGCGGTTTTTGAGCTTCAGACTGATCCTCGCCACGACCCATCCCAGCAGGCAGGAGAGAAACAGCACGAAAATCGACACCAGAATCAGAAGCAGCACGCAGCCGAAAACGGAGGCGGCGGTCTGCTTCACGGTGCAGAAATACACGGCAATTGCCGGAATCAGCACGACGCCGGAGTACATCAGTCCCATCAGGTACACGCCCAGCATCCGCGCGGCGAGGACAAGCCGCACCGGGATGGGCAGCGACAGCAGAAGATCGTTGTCCTTGGCCAGATACAGCCCGGAGTAGGTGTTGAACACACTGCCGAACACGCCAAGCACCACGGCGATGAGGCTGCACAGCGTGAAGTACAGCCAGCCCATTCCTGCCTGTACCAGCGGAGTGCAGAGTTGGATGGCAAGGAAAGTGAACATTCCGCCGAGAATGCCGACCATCAGCAGAAGGTAGGCGATGATCATGGCAGTGGAGGAGGCGCGGGAGCGGCGCCTGCCCTTCTTCTGGTCGTAGAAGAAGCCGCGGTTGATCTCCAGCAGCTGCTTTTTCAGAAGAGTTTTCAGCATTGCTCTCCCTCCAGCTCGAGGAAGACCTCCTCCAGGGAGTCGTCACCCTTGACCTCCTCCATCGTGCCGGAGCGGATGAGGCGGCCGCCCTTGATGATGGCGACCTTATCGCAGAGCTTCTCTGCGACCTCCAGCACGTGCGTGGAGAAGAAGATTGCGCCGCCCGCGTCGCACAGCTCGCGCATCATGCGCTTGAGCAGGTGCGAGGCCTTGGGGTCGAGGCCGACAAAGGGCTCGTCCATTAAAATGAGCTTTGGCTCGTGCAGCCATGCGGAGATGATCGCGAGCTTCTGCTTCATGCCGTGCGAATAGGCGGAGATGGGCTGCGCCAGATCGTCTGTCAACTCAAAGATAGCGGCATATTTCGCGATGCGATCCTTGCGGATCGCGGCGGGAACGGCGAACACGTCCGCGATAAAGCTCAGATACTGGATGCCGGACATATAGTCGTAAAGATCGGGATTGTCCGGGATATAGGCGATCTGCTTTTTACAGGCGAGGGGATCCTCTCGCAGAGATACGCCGCCGATGGTGATTTCACCGGCATCGAATTGCAGAATTCCGGCGACCGAGCGCAGGGTAGTTGTCTTGCCTGCGCCGTTGTGACCGATAAAGCCGTAGATTTCGCCGGCCGCAATATGCAGGGAGAGGTCGTCCACGGCCTTTTTCTCTCCGTAGGCCTTGGTCAGATGTTCAATTTTCAGCATGAAAAGCACACCCCTTTATCTCTTTTTCCTGCCACGCAGGATATTCATCAGCACATACAGACC
>CAKUMR010000040.1 GCA_934667865.1 uncultured Oscillospiraceae bacterium
CGCCAGCTCTGCGACGCGGGTAACGATGGCCATATCCTGCTCCTCCGTGCGGTCGTACTTGCCCATGGCCACGCGGTCGGTGCGGCTGCGCAGGGTGTCGGCGTTCCATGCTGGGCGGGTCAGGTGCCCCGTTGCAAGCGGGCTGTAGGGCATGAGCGACACGCCCATCTGGCGGCAGATCGGGATCAGCTCCCGCTCGTCCTCGCGGTAGAGCAGGTTGTAGTGGTTCTCCATGGCCTCAAACCGCGCCCAGCCATGGTCGCGGGCCGTAATCTGCATATTGTAGAACTGATAGCCATACATGGCAGACGCGCCCAGCGCGCGGACCTTGCCCGCCTTCACCAGCTCGTTCAGCGCTTCCATCGTTTCTTCGATGGGGGTTTCATAGTCAAAGCGGTGGATGATATAGAGGTCAAGATAGTCCGTACCCAGCCGCTTCAGGCTGCCGTCGATCTCGCGAAAAATGGCCTCGCGGGACAGCCGTCCGGGGTTGAAATAGACCTTGGAGGCGATGACCACTTTGTCCCGGCTGACGTTCTTTTTCAGAGCTTTGCCCAGGTATTCCTCGCTGGTTCCGACGGAATAGCCGTTGGCAGTGTCGAAAAAGTTGATGCCAGGTCGAGGGCGTGCTTCACCACTTCTCCGGTGGCTGCCTCGTCCAGCGTCCAGTCGTGCATGGTACCGGCCTTGCCGAAGCTCATGCAGCCCACGCAGACCCTGGAAATTTCAATTCCGGTGCGGCCCAGTTTCGTATATTCCATCCGTTTTCTCCTTTATTTCTTCTCCGGCAGGACTTCGTTCACGCAGCCCAGCGCATTGAGCGTGCGCGGAAAGCCGATATACGGCAGGCAGACGGTCAGCGCGGCAAGCAGTGTTTCCTTGCCGTTGCCCACGGCGGCGTTGCCGCCCACACGGGCCCTGACCTGCGGCTCGCAGCCGCCCTGCGCCGCAAGGATGGCAAAGGTCAGCAGCTCCCGCTCCGGGATGGTCAGAAATTTGCGGGTGTAGAAATCACCGAAGCAGTAGGCCGAGAGATAATCCTGAATATTCTTTTGATTTTCCGGCGCGGCGGCGCGCATGGCGTCGATATGCGCGCCGAAAATGGACTTCTGCGCGGCAATGCCGTCCGTGAGCCGGCTCTCCTCCGTGACGGTCCGGCCGCTCTCCGGCGGCAAGGGCACATTCTTTTCCGCGAACACCGCGTAGACCTCGTTCAGGGCGCTTTCCGCCTTGCCGAGTCCGATATAGGGCGCGCAGTGGCAGACGGCCTCGCGGATCTCCTCCGGCGTCACGCCGGAAGCGAGGGCCGCGGCAGTGTGCAGCCGCACCTCGTGCATAGTCTGGTTCGTCGCCGCCACGGCAAGGATGATCAGCTCCCGCAGCTTCGCGGAGAGCTTTTCCTCGGCGTAGATCTCGCCGTAGATCAGGCGCTGCTTGATGGCGGCAAGCTCCGGGTCGGCAGACGCGGGCGCAGCGCCGTACAGCGCCCGCATGGTCTGCGCCGCAGATTCCTTGCGATCCATATCCGTCCCTCCTTATTTCCCGCTGAACACCGGGAAAAAGCTGAATTCACCGTAGTCCCTGATGGGCGCGGCCTGCTTCAGCCGCTCCATGTCCTCCGGCGTGATCTCAAACGAAACCTCCGCGTTGGCCTTCATATGCTCGGGGTTTGCCGTCTTGGGCAGGGCGACCGCGCCCAGCTCCAGCACATAGCGGATGCACAGCTGCGCAGGCGTGACGCCGTACCTTGCAGCCATCTCCGCGATCATCGGGTTTTTCAGTGCCTCGCCGTGCGCGATAGGCGAATAGGCTTCCACAAGGATATTCTCCGCCTTGCAGGTGTCAAGCAGCGCAAGGTCGGTGTTGCTGATGTGCAGCAGGATCTGGTTGACCATGGGCTTTACCCTGCAATGCGCGAGGATGTTGTCCAGATCGGCCTTGCGGAAGTTGGACACGCCGATGGCGCGGAGCTTCCCGGCGGTATAGGCATCCTCCAGCGCGCGCCACGCCTCGCGGTTGCCCTCGGCATAGTCCCCGCCGCGGAAGTCCGCCCACGGTTGCGGGCTGTGGATGATCATCATATCCAGATAGTCAAGGCCCATCTTCTCCAGCGTTTCGTCGATGGAACGGGCGGCGGAGGCATAGTCCTTATGCTCGGCGGCCACCTTGCTGGTAACGAAGAGCTCCTCCCGCGGCAGCCCGCAGGTGCGCACGCCCTCGCCCACGCCGGCCTCATTTTCATAAGCCTGCGCCGTGTCGATGTGACGGTAGCCGAGCGCAGCGGCCGTCCGGACGGCCTGCGCCGCCTGCGCATCGGGGATGAACCATGTGCCAAGTCCCAGCTTGGGGATGTTTACGCCGTTGGACAGACGATAGGTTTCCTGTAAGATCATAATAATCCACTCCTTTTAATTATTGTATATTCAGACCGCTCACCCAGTCCTCTACCTCCACCGCATCGGCGCCGCTCCGGAAGCGCAGCCCGTCCAGCCAATCGGCATCGGGCGCCAGCGCCTGCAAGGCGCTCAGGCTTCCGCCGATCCCGCTGCCGCCGGAGGTGCAGAAGGGAATGATGGTCTTGCCGGAAAAATCATAGCTTTCCAGAAAAGTGCAGACGATCTTCGGGGCCTGTCCCCACCAGATCGGGTAGCCGAGAAGCACCACGTCATACGCATCCATATTATCCACCGCGCCCGCGATCGCAGGCCGGGCGGAATCGTCGTTCTGCTCCCGGTTCGCCCGGCAGCCGTCGGTGTTATAATCCAGATCGTCAGCGGTGTAGGGCTCCTGCGGGACGATCTCGTAGAGGTCGGCATCCGCCGCCGTCCGTACCTGTTCCGCAACAGTCTTCGTGTGTCCGGTCGCCGAAAAATATGCGACCAGAACCTTGCCGGCTTCCGGCGTTTCTTCCGAAGGCGCAGCTTCCGTCGTGTCCTCCACGCTGCTCTCCGGCTGGGTCGTATTCTCCGCAGCCTCGCTCTTCGGCTCGTCGGACGCGGCAGCGCCGTCGTTCCCGGCGCCGCAGGCGGCCAGCGTCAGCAGCATCGCCGCGGCCAGCAGTATGGCAATTCGTTTTTTCATATGGCAGCACTCCTTTGTCATTTGGTTTGCAGCTCATGGCGCAGATAGTCCAGCCGCGCCAGCTGCCGTTCATGGAAGTGGATCTCCTCCAGCGTTTCCTCCCGCTTTTCTTCCATCATGCGCAGCCGTTCCTGATTTTGCTCCGGCTGCTCCGCAAGCAGACGCATATAGGTTTCCGTTTCCCCTTCGGTAAAGCCGACGTCGCGCAGCGTCAGGATGGTGCTCAGCCGCTGCAAGTCCTCGTCGTCATACTCCCACGCGCCCGCTGCCCGGTTCTCCGTGCCGCGCAGGTTCCAGCTTTCATACGCCTGCAAGACGGAAAGCGGAATATGGTAGCGCTCGCTTGCTTCCTGCCGTGTCATCCGATCACCTCCGGAACGTAAAAACTACAGGCATCCTCTTCGGACACCTGTAGTTTACACCCTTGATTCTGATATGTCGAATACCTATTTTGAGAAAACAAAAATGCCTAAACCGAATTTTTGACCCACCGCAAAAACTCCTCTGCCGCCGGCGAGTCCCGCTGTTCCTTCTTCCACGCCAGCACGGTTCCGGTTTCCAGCTCCGGGGAAAGCGGCCGGAACACCAGCGCGTCGGAAATTTTATCCAGCTCGAAGCACAGCGCTGCGCCGACGCCGTTTTTCACCATATTGGCGGCATTGAGGATCAGATTAAACGTGGCGGCAATCTCCTGCTTCTCATAGGTGTCGCCAAACCAGCCCGCCAGCTCATTGCGCACCGTTTCCCGCCCGCTGATGAGCAGCGGCGTGGTCAGCAGGTCCTCCGGCGTGACGGCCTCCTTCCGGGCCAGCGGATGCTCCTTCGGCAGCAGAACGCCCCAGCGGTCCTTCTGCGGCGTGCGCAGGAAGGCATAACGCCCGATGTCCACAGGCTCTGCCAGCAGTCCCATGTCGAGCAGGCCCTTTTCGATGCGTTCCTTCACATCGTCGGCGTTGGCGCTGTAAATGCGGAACTGCACTTGGCGGTAGCGCTCGCGAAACGCGCGGATATGCCTGGAGAGGAAGGTCATGCCCACGGACTCGCCGCAGCCGATGGAAATTTCTCCCGTCAGCGTCCCCTCATGGCGCTGCAATTCCCGCTCGGCCTTGTCCGCCAGCTCCACGATCTCCTGCGCGCGGCGGCGCAGGAGCATTCCCTCCTCGGTCAGCACCACGCGGTACTGGCTGCGGCGGAAGAGCCGGACGCCCAGCTCCTGCTCCAGCTGCATCAGCTGACGGGAGAGCGTCGGCTGCGTCACGTGCAGCAGCGCCGCCGCTTTTGTGATATTTTCCTCCCGCGCCACGGCGAGAAAATAGCGTAAAACGCGCAGTTCCATAACAATCACCTCGGGAAAATCGTCGCGCCGGCGCCTGCGGCTATTTCTCCGCCACCTCCTGCCGGAGCAGGAGCGCGACCGTTTCCACGTGCGCGCAGCGCGGGAAGAGATCGACCGCCTCGGCGTGCGTGAGGTCATAGCCCTCCGCGGTCAGCAGCTTCACGTCACGTGCCAGCGTCGCCGGGTCGCAGGACACATAGACCACCCGCGACGGTGCCATTTTCACGATCGCGTCGATCACGTCAGCGGACAGTCCCTTGCGCGGCGGGTCCACGACGATCACGTCCGGCCGCGCCCCCTCATCACACAGCTTCTGCGCTGCCTGCCCGGCATCGGCGCAGAAAAACCGGGCGTTTTGGATGCCGTTTCTCCGGGCGTTTTCCTCCGCGTCGCGGATGGCCGCCTCGACCAGCTCCACGCCGATGGCCTCCTTTGCGCGCCCTGCCAGACAGAGCGTGATCGTGCCCGTACCGCAGTAGAGGTCGAGCACGCGCTCCTGCCCGGTCAGCCCGGCCGCGTCCAGCGCCTTGCCGTAGAGCACCTCCGCCTGCGCGCGGTTGACCTGATAGAAGGACTTTGGCGAAATGCGGAAGGTCAGCCCGCACAGGACATCCTCGATTGCATCCCCGCCCCAGAGCGTGCGCTGTTTTTCCCCGAGGATCGCGTTGCCCGGCCGGGTATTTACATTCAGAACGACGCTTTTCAGCCCCGGCACGCGCGCCCGCAGCAGCGAAACCAGCGCGTCCTCGCGCGGGAGCTTTTCGCCGTTGACGACCAGGCAGACCATCACCTGCCCCGTCGCCTCGGCGTGGCGGACGTAGATGTGGCGCAGAAGCCCCGCGTGTGTGTGTTCGTCGTAGGCGCTGACCTTGTATCTGCGCAGATACTCCACGACCGCCGCCCGCGCCGCGTCCGCGCACTCGGGCTGGATGCGGCAGCGCTCGATCTCGACGACCTCGTGCGTCCCCTTCTTGAAAAATCCGGCGACCGGCCCGTTTTTTCCCGGTGCGACCGGGTACTGCGCCTTATTCCGGTAGCCCTCGCAGGTTTTCGCCCCCGTGATCTGCACCCGCTCGAGCTGCTGTCCGCCCAGCCGGTTCAGCGCGTCCGTCACGCGCTGCGCCTTGAGCTCGCACTCGGCGGCATAGTCCAGATGCCAGAAATCGCAGCCGCCGCACTGTTTGGCGTAGGGACACAGGCGATTGACACGGTGCGGCGAGCGCGTTATAATTTTCTCGATCCTGCCGTGCGCGGCGTTTTTCCCGACGTGGACGATGCGAAGCTCGTATTCCTCGTCCGGCGCGGCGTTCGGCACAAATACGGCGCAGCCCTCCACGCGGCAAACGCCCAGCCCCTCGCTGGTGAAGCCCGTGACGGCAGCGCGGTAGATCCCGTTCTTTTTCAGCATAGTCAGCCTCACTTTGTTTCACGTGAAACATTGGTTTTGTGCTTTGATTATATCATAGAAACGCCGCCCTGCAAAGGGCGATTTGGAGGAATTATGGATTATCGCAACTGCACGCTCTGCCCGCGGCGCTGCGGCGTCGACCGCGCCGCAGGACAGCTCGGCTTCTGCCGGATGCCGGCGGAGCTGCGCGTCGCGCGCACGATGCTGCATTACGGTGAGGAGCCGGCCATTGCCGGGAGCTTCGGCACGGGCGCGGTCTTTTTCAGCGGCTGCACGCTGCACTGCGTGTTCTGCCAGAATCAGACGATCAGCTGGGACGGTGCGGGTGCGCTCATGACCCCGCAGGCACTCCGGTCAACATTGGAACGACTGATCGACGAAGGCGCGCAGAGCATCGACCTTGTCACGCCGACGCACTTTCTGCCCTCCATCCTCCCCGCACTCACGCCGAAGCTGCCCGTTCCCGTCGTCTACAACTGCGGCGGCTACGAGCGCGTGGAGACGCTGCGCGCGCTGGAGGGGCTGGTGGACATCTACCTGCCGGACATGAAATACGCGGACAACCAGCTTGCCGCGCAGCTCTCCGCCGCGCCGGACTATTTTGAGGTCGCGGCCGCAGCGATTGAAGAAATGTACCGCCAGACCGGTCCCGTCGTGATGGAGGACGACCAGATGCAGCGCGGCGTGCTGATCCGCCACCTCGTCCTGCCCGGACATCTGGACAACACCCTGCGCGTGCTGGACTGGATTGCCGCCAGTTTCCCCAAAAATGCCGTGATGCTCTCCCTCATGAGCCAATACGTCCCCATGGGACGCGCGAAAACCATGCCGCCCCTCGACCGTCGGCTGACGCAGGAGGAATACGACGGCGCGGTTTCGTGGATGCAGCTATGCGGGCTGGGCTTCGGCTACACGCAGGACCCCGCCGCCGCAACGACCGAGCTGCTGCCCGATTTTGGCAGCCCGAAAAATTCCTGAAACAAATGTTTGCTTTTTGCGGTAAGATGTGCTATACTGAACATACGACCGAAAAAGGAGGATGCGTATGGGCAGAACGAGTACAAAGCGCGGCGAGATTCTGGAATTTCTCAAGGATTTTTCCGCGCGCAAGGGCTATGCCCCCTCCGTGCGCGAGATCATGCAGGCCGTCGGGCTCAAGTCCACCGCCTCCGTACACTACCATCTCTCCGAGCTCCACAAGGCCGGGCTGATCACCGTGGACGGCACAAAAAACCGCGCCATCACCCTGCCGGAGGAGCAGAAGGGTCTGCCCATCATCGGCGTGGTCACTGCCGGTCAGCCCATTCTGGCGCAGGAAAATGTCGAGGGCTACCTCCCCTGGGAGGGTGATGAGGGCTGCTTCGTCCTGCGTGTGCGCGGCGATTCCATGATCGAAGCAGGCATCCTCGACGGCGACAAGATCGTCGTGCATCCCCAGCAGACCGCGGACAACGGACAGATCGTCGTGGCGCTTCTGGGCGACGAGGCGACGGTCAAGCGCCTGCGCCGCAGCCGCGATGAGGTGTGGCTGATGCCGGAGAATCCGGCCTACTCCCCCATCGACGGGCGCGAGGCGCAGATCCTCGGCCGGGTGAAGGCCGTCGTGCGCGAATATTGATTATATTATAATGTATAGGCGGTGGGTTCCAGACCTGCCGCCTTTTGTTTCACGTGAAACACAGTTTTTTCAGAAACGGTTGAAAAAGAGAAAAAACTGTGCTATCATAAAACCCGAAAAGGAGGCGGCGCTATGGCAAGGATCGTTGCAGTCGTCAATCAGAAGGGCGGCGTCGGGAAAACCACCACCGCCGTCAACCTCACCGCGGCGCTGACCGCCGCCGGTTCCCGCGTTCTGCTCTGCGATTTTGACCCGCAGGCAAACGCCACATCAGGCCTCGGCGTGGACAAAAAGCACGCGCCGCACAGCGCCTATGAGATGATCATCGGGGAAGTTTCCCCGGAAAAAGCCGTCGTCCACACCGACTTCGGCGACGTCATCCCCTCCGGCTCCGACCTTGCAGGCGCGGGCGTGGAGCTGATCGAGCTGGAGCAGCGCGAGTTCCGTCTGAAAAACGCGCTGGAGCAGCTCAAGGATAAATACGACTATATCTTCATCGACTGCCCGCCCTCTCTGGAGCTGCTGACGCTCAACGCCCTGTGCGCGGCGGACAGCGTGCTGATCCCCGTGCAGTGTGAATATTTCGCGCTGGAGGGCCTGAGCGACCTGATGTCCACGCTGCGCGCGATCAAGCGGCGGCTGAACCCAAGCATCAGCGTATTCGGCGTGCTGCTGACGATGTACGACGGCCGCACGAATTTCTCCAATCAGGTGGCGCAGGAGGTGCGGCGGCACTTCCCCGGCAAGGTCTTTGCGTCGGTCATTCCGCGCAACGTCCGTCTGGCCGAGGCGCCGAGCCACGGTCTGCCCGTCACAATTTATGAC
>CAKUMR010000041.1 GCA_934667865.1 uncultured Oscillospiraceae bacterium
GTAGGGATCCTTCGGCGGGATGCTGACCTCGATGGCGTCGCAGCCGCCCTCGATGTAATAGCCGGCCATTTCGATGCTCTTTTCAATGGTCGGATAGCCGAAGGAGAGATAACAGATCGTTTTAATGCCCATATTTTCTACTTCCTTTCAAGAATTTGCCGCCTGCTCCAAGTCTGCCAGCAGTGCCAGCATCGCAGGCTCATTGTCCCAGAGATTCATCAGGCAGCTGCCGACAAACGCGCCTGCCGCGCCCGCCTGCTTCGCCTCCAGAAGGCTTGCGCCGCAGGTGATGCCCGCCGTTGCGTAGATCGGCGCCGTCACGCCGCGCCCGCGCAGGAAGCGGATGCGCTCGTCCCAGCTGACCATGCCGTCGCGCGGCTCCATGCCCTCGCGCACATTGCGCAGCATGACCGCCCGGCCGGTCTGCACGGCGAACTCCACATCCTTTTCCGGCAGATTGTAGTCGATAAAGGTCAGCGTGTCGATGCCCGCCGCGTTCATGTCCATCCTCGCCCGCTCGATCACGCCGTCACCGGAAATGCGGCAGGTGCGGATGTTGTTCTGCTTGCAGAATTCAATGTACCTCGTCGTGCCGATGGTGAGGATCACGTCCTCGTAGGATACCATCTGCATTTCAAAGTCCGGATGCTTCCGGCGGAATTCCGTGAGCGCCTTCAGGAAGGGCTCATAGCCGCCGTAGGTTTCCCACGCCTTGGCCATGCGCGCGCGGATAAAGGGCGTTTCGCGGTAGGGGTTGCGCGACGGCAGGTCAAATTGCAGGGCCTTCACGCCGTGCGCCAGATAGGTCTCCGCCTTTTCCAGCGACGCCTCTATCGTCGGCGTTCCCATGCTGATGTAATAGACCAAATGGAATTTTCCCATTCTTTTCCTCCAGATCTGACAGTCTTGCCGGGTCTGTTGTTCAATCGGATAGATGTAATGACAACATAACAGGTTTGCGTGAAAAAAATCAGGATTCCTTCCCGGCATTTTTATTATAGCACAGCTGTTTGGCTTTGCAATTCTCTTAATTCACAAAATAAAACCCGGTTTTTTGAACATTTTCAACAAGACAAATTTTTCCTGCGTCGGCGGAAGCTTTCCCAAAATTTCGAAGTTGTCATGTTTCCTGTCCGTTTTTGCCGAGCAAGCTGTATTCCTCCGGTTTTTGGCGCGTCCGTTTTCTTTTTCCCTTCTGTTTTTCCGCTTTTTTCTGAAAAACTGTTGACTTCCACGCTCTTGGTCAATAAAATAGATATCATGAACAATAGACCACTTGCGCTATCCCAAACACAACGAATGTCGAGGGGCAAAGAATGAATCATATGTTTTCTGAGGAACAGATCTCCACGCTGGTACAGAACATTCCGAAATATATGTACATCAAAATCGAGCTGGCCAACCGCATCAAATCCGGCGAACTGGAGGTCGGCGCAAAGCTGTTCACGGAAAAGGAAATGTGCGACCAGTACGGGTGCAGCCGCCTGACCGTGCGCAAGGCGCTCGAGGAGCTGACGCGCGAGGGCTATATCTATAAGATTCAGGGCAAGGGCACTTTCGTCAAGGAGCGCACGCCGCAGAAGCAGAATTTCTCCGTCATCACCAGCTGCTCCACGCTGATCCGTTCGCAGAACATGACGCCGACCAAGAAAATCCTCTTCGAGGGCCTCGTTCCCTGCAACGCGGAGATCGCACAGCGGCTCGGGCTGGCCGAGGGCGACCCGGTGCTGGAATACACGCGCGTCTATTTTGCCAACGGCACGCCGGTCATTTACGGGCGCAGCTATTTCAATGCGTCGGTCCTGCCCGGAATTGAGCGCTTCAATCTGCAAAATCAGTCCATCATCGCGCTGCTGAAGGAAAAGTACGACCTCGAGATCCACTGCTCCAACCGTGAGCTGCGCGCCGTGGTTTCCGACGACACGACCTCTTCCCTGCTGAGCACGCCGAACCATTTCCCGCTGCTTCAGGTAACGGACCTGAAAACCGGCACGCGACAGAATCAGGAGATCCCCATTGAGTATTACACCTTCCTGTATGTCACCGAGCGCATCCGCTATTCCCCGGAGATTTAGAATTTAACTCACAAACCTTTTTTGACATGACGATCCGCCTGCAATATTGCAGGCTGCAAAAGGGGCGCCGGCAGCTCTGCTGCCGGCGTCCTTTTTGGTTATGCAAGCGATTCCTCGTGGTAGACCTCCCCGGACAGCGTCTTCCAGAGCGCCTTTTCGCCCTCCAGAAGCAGATAGCCGTTCGGGCTCCCGGCCTTGGGGATGGACACCGAGCCGGGATTCAGGTACAGATTGTTCTGCCCGAAGCGCTCCCACGCCGGGATGTGCGTATGCCCGTGCAGAAGCACGTCGCCCGGCTGCATGGGCGGCAGGGCGTTCAGGTTGTAATTGTGGCCGTGCGTGGCGTAGATCAGGCGGTTTCCGGCCGTCAGAATGCAATAATCCGCCAGAATCGGGAATTCCAGCACCATCTGGTCGACCTCCGTGTCGCAGTTGCCGCGCACGCAGAACAGCTGCGTCTTTCTCTCGTTCAGCATGGCCAGCACCTGCTTGGGCGCGTAGTCCCGCGGCAGGTCATTTCTGGGGCCGTGGTAGAGAATATCGCCCAGCAGGAGCAGGCGCTTCGTCCCCTCGCGGGAAAAGGCCTCAAGCAGCTGCCCGCAATAATAAGCCGAACCGTGAATGTCCGACGCGATCATCAGTTTCATATGTTCTCCCTCCTGTCAACGGCAATGATAGCACAATTCCCCCGCTGACGCAACGGTCAGCCGCTCATGGAGTTGTCGCCCACGTCGCGGCCGAGGTCGCAGGTGTAGACCCATCGGACGACGTCGCCGTCCTTGAGCTGGTAGCGTGAGCAGCCGTAGTTCGGGAACCAGCCGTTCACGCTGTACATCCAGCCGGAGAGATTGCCGACATCAAACTCGTAGAGATTGCCGATGCCCTCGACATAGGCGCTGTTGTACATCGGCGTCCAGCTGGACTCCATATGGATGCGGTTCTCGCGGCACACGCGCTGCAAAACGTCAAACACGCTCTCGCCCGGCGAGAAGGTCACGGACGTTTCCGCCAGCAGCACGCCGTCGGCCGGGACAAGCGGCTGCTTTTCCTCCCTGCACTGATCCATATTGTCCAGAATCGTCGCGCAGGAAATGGAAAACGTGCAGGAAAGCTGCGTGGCACTATCCACTGTGACGTCCTCCGGCTCAACCGGCTCAGGCTGTCCGGCGGGCCGGGTCTCGCCGTCCGCCGCACCGGAGGATGCGGCCAGCTCCGTCATATCAAAAAGCCGGCTCTTTCCGTCCAGAAAGCGCGCGTAGGCGGTCAGCGCATAGTAGGCCTGCTCGGTCGCCATGCCGTTGACCTCGACCAGCTCCGCCGAGTGGTAAAAGCCGTCGTCCAGCGCAAAATCGCACAGCGCGTCAAGCACGCTCCTGCCGTTTTTGAGGAAGCGCGCATCCTTCTGCGGGTCGATGCCCAGCGCCGTCAGCGCGACGATGACCTGCGCGCAGGATTCGCTGTTTTCGCTGCCCCAGCTTGCAAAGCAGCCGTTTTCCAGCTGCATTTCACTCAGACATTGCAGCGCGCCCTCGATCGCCTCGGAAACCTCCTCGCGCTCGCGGTAGGGCGCAAGCGCCGTCAGCGCCATGGCGGTCATATCCGCATCGGAGGCGTCGCCGGAAAAGCACCAGCCGCCGTCCGCCTTGCGCTCGCGCAGGAGCAGGCGGATCAACGCCTCGCGCGTCGTCTGCTCCTCGCCCGGCTGCGCGTCGGGGATCTCGTAGCCGCCGCAGTCCAGCGCGATGAGCGCCCAGATCGGGCCGTTGAGCCCCTGATAGGAGACGAACGCCATGTCCGTCAGGCCCTCCAAGAGGTTCACGCCGCCGATGTCCGTCACATCGCCGCCCGCGGCGGTCACGCCGAGGATGATGCGCGAATTTTCCGTGGATTTGGCGTGGTCGAGGCGCGCCGTTCCGATCGAGCGGACGTAATCCTCAGCAGCTTGCAGGTACGCCTGCGCGGTCTCCTGCTTCAGAAGCCCCGAGCGGCTCAGGCCGATGACCGCCCACTCGCCGCCGATGGAGCCGACGCCGTAATTTTCCTGCGCGGCAAGCGCCTGCCCGGTGCGGCGATAGGCGGCCCGCCACGGCTGCTCCGCGCCGCAGGCGCAGAGGAGAAGCAGCAGTGCAAGAAGCGCGGCAAAAATTCGTTTTTTCATGCGTCCTCCTGGTGTCGCTACAAAAAGCGGATGTATTTCAGTCGAATTCTGCGCAGAAGGTTGGATCTTTTCCACGTTCTGCTCCAGATCTCATCCTTCAGAGAGAGCAGCTCCTGCCGCTGCTGCTCCTGCATGGCATGGCCGCTGAAGCTGGCCTCCTGCCAGATTGCGGCGGCGCTGCGGTAGCGCGCGCGGAGGTCCTCGTCCACAAAGGCAGCATAGTCCTCCGGCGGACAGTTTCTCGGCTTAAGCCCCTGCGCGCGCAGAACGTCCATGGTGTAATCATAGATCGCGCGGATGGCCGCGGGCAGGTCGTCCGAGAGGAAGCCCGCCTTGCGTCTGGCCGTCTTTTTCCGTTCCCAGACAAGCCAGAGCACGAACAGCACGAGCAGCGCCGCGGCGGCCAGGATCGCCAGCGCCAGCAAAATCCGGAGCCGGTGGCGGAGCCAGAAGTCCAGCAGCGAGGGGTCCTCGGTATCGTCGCTCTGCGGCTGATCCTCGGTGTTATCGACCGTGCGGTCATGCGGCTGCTGGCCGATCAGGCCGGAAATGTCCTGATAGCGTTCCGCCTGCTCCATCGCGGAGAAGTACGGCGGTGTCACCTCAAACGGCAGCCAGCCCACGCCGTCCTGATAGTATTCCACCCATGCGTGCGCCGCCGCGCCGGTGAGTGAAAGCGTCTGCCCGGCGGAAAGCTCCTGCGCGTCCTGCTTGGTGACCAGGAAACCCTCGACATAGCGCGCGGGGATGCCGTAATAACGGAACATCAGCGCCGCAGCCGTGGCATAGTGGATGTCATAGCCCTTCTGCGTGCCGTCGAGGAAGTTCAGAACGAAGTCTATCCCGTCGCCGACGGGCGCAAGGTTCGTTTCCTCGTAGTCTATGTAGCTCGTGAGGTAAAAGAGAATATTCTGCTTTGCGTTCTGATAGTCAAAATGCGTCTCGCCCTCCTCCACCGAATAATCGCCCAGCTTTTCCGCGAGATAGCTGCGGATGTCCGAGGGGATCGCGGTGTAATTCTGATAGGCAAAGGCATTGTAGGCCGCCTCATCGCGCAGGAACTGCGTGTCCTCCGGAAGCTGCGCAAGCGAAGCGTTGATCTTCTGGTACTGCGTGATCAGCCCCGTTCCGGCTGAGAGCGTATAGCTGCGCTGTCCGCGGAAGCCCTGCGCCGGAAGCGTGCAGTCGCCCACGGCGGACGCATCCAGCCCGGCGCTGTCCGGCAGCAGCTCATAGGGGGCATAGAGATAACGCGAGGAGAGGCCGACATTTTCAACGGTAAGGCTGTTCTTCGTTTCCAGAAGCTCCGGCAGCACCGAATCCGCCGCCGCGGCGATCTGCGCCTGCGCGTAGAAGCCGTCCTGATGCAGCCAGTAGAAGCTGTCCGAAGCGGGATAGAGCGTCTCGGCATCCAGCGCGGTCCAGCGGTTGTTTTCATAGATCTCGCCCGTGAAGCCGCGCAGATAATAGGACGTGGGCGTCTGCATGGTGATGTTCAAAACGGTCTCCTGCGTGGTGCGGCGCGGGCCGACATTCCGCAGATCGCCCTCCGGCAGACCCGCGGCGGCGTTGCTTCCGTAGCGAAGCGTCTGCACCTGCTGCCGCGTCCACTGCACGGCGCGATTCAGAAGCGCGGGCTTTGCGCTCTGCCAGCCGTTCAGCGCCAGCGCAAACGCAAGCACCAGCGCGGCGGCGCGGAGCCACGCGCCCATGCCGTCGCTTCCGCCAAAGAGCAGAAGGTAGCCGAGCAGCTCCGTCAGCGCGGCGGCGAGCAGCCAGCCCGCCGTCAGGCGCGGCGCAAAGAGCAGGCACAGCGCGGCAAGCAGCGCCGTCAGGCACCAGAAGCCGCCCGCGCTGCGGCGGCGCGTCAGGCTCGCGCTCCACACGCCGAGCAGCGCGCCGAGCATACACAGAAGCAGCGCCGCGCCGCGTTCCTCCGCGACGGCGAACAGCTCCAGATTCCCGGCGTGCAGGTGCTTCCATGCGTCAAGCACGCCGTTTGCCAGCGCGGCAAGCCCGCTCGCAGCCGCCCGCCAGAAAATTGCCGCCGTGACCGCGCAGGCGCCCATCCACAGAGCCGGCGCCAGCCAGACACGCCTGCGCCAGAAGGCCGTGGTAACTGCCGCCGCTGCCGCGGCCAGCACGGGAAGCAGGCAGCTCTCCTCCGGGAGGAAGGCCGCCGCCGTCAGCCAGACGAGCGCCGCGGCAAGCAGCGCCGCGGCAAGGCAGGCGCGCAGGCGGGAAAGCAAATCATTACAGTGCAAGGAACACGCCTCCCTCCCGATCGAGCCGCCCGGTGCGCAGCACGGTCACCGCGCCGCCGTCCGCTGTCTGCACGTCCTGCTGCTCCTGCCGCAGCGTGAGCAGGACGACATGGGCATAGTTCAAGGGGCCGCGCGTTGTAAGCCAGCGCTGCACCGTGGTCGTTTCGTCCGGAACGATCTGCGCGGCCAGCAGCTCGGCCAGCGCCTGCGTCAGCGTGTCGTCGCTCTCGGCCTGCGCCGTGGCAATGCAGCCCTCTTCGCGGTCAAACCACGCGATCTGATGCGCAAAGCCCGCAGAGCACAGCGCGGCGGAAACCGACGCGGTCAGCTCGCCCAGCGCCTCGCAATCCTCCGGGGCGCAGGGCGCGGACACGCTGTTGTCCATGAGCAGTAAAATGGAATGATTGACCGGCAGGCCAAGCTGACGCACGATCACCTCGCCGGTCTTTTCCGTCAGCTTCCAGTGGATGCTGCGCACGCGGTCGCCGGGGACGTACTCGCGCAGCGCGAAGGTCTCGCTGGGGTCGCCGCCCGGACGGTGCATGGAGTATTCGTCGCTGTCCATCTCCACACTGGAGCGGTCGGAGAAGGACAGCTGCACGGGGTACAATTCCGGCAGCACAAGGCTGTAGGCGCGCGCGTCGCAGGAAATTCTTCTTCCGTACAGGCCGAACAGATCATAGACCCGCAGGTCGTGCAGAGAAAATTCGAGCTTGCCGCAGCGCTGCGCGGAGAACGCCGCTGCGGCGCTGCGCTTCTGCTTCCCCGCGACCGAAAAGCGCAGACGGCGCTCGCCCTGCTCGCCCGTCAGGAGGTTGCGGCAGCCGACGCGCAGGCAGACCGCCGCGCAGGTCAGAACGGAGCCGTTCTCCACGGTGAGCAGGGCTTCCACCGTTTCTCCCTTCTGCGCGGAGAGCCGGGCGCGCAGCGACACACGCAGGCGTCCGGCGGCCAGCGCGCTCAGCGCGATCTCAAGCGCCGCAGCGCCGAGGCTCCCGGCCAGAATACAGCCCGGCATCGCGCTTTTGCTCAGCGCCCAGACGAGAAGCCACCCAAGAAGCCACAGCCCATAGGCGATCCGATGTCCGACCATGGCTCAGATGTGATCCGGACGGCGCACCTGCTCCAGAAGCCCGGTGAGCACGTCGGCCGCGGTCGTGTCGGAGATCTTCGCCTTGGGCGCGAGGAACAGACGATGCGCGCAGACATCGATGAACACGCTCTGCACGTCCTCCGGGAGAACATAGTCCCGGCCGTGCATGAAGGCGCGGCTCTTTGCCATGCGGCACACGGCCAGCGCGCCGCGCGGGCTGACGCCCAGCAGCACCAGAGGATGCGCGCGCGTGGCCTCGGTCAGGCGCGTCACATATTCCAGCAGGGGGTCTGCCATATGGACGGACTGCGCCTGCCGCTGCATCTCCAGCAGCGCCTCGGCCGAGGAGACCTCCCGCACCTGCGTCAGCGGGTCGTCCTGCTGACGGTCGCGGAGGATATTGACCTGACTTTCGAAATCGGGGTAGCCCATTTCCAGCCGCACCATGAAGCGGTCGAGCTGAGCCTGCGGCAGAAGCTGCGTGCCCGCCGAGCCGACGGGGTTCTGCGTGGCGATAACGGCGAAGGGCGCAGGCAGGGGATGCGTCACGCCATCC
>CAKUMR010000042.1 GCA_934667865.1 uncultured Oscillospiraceae bacterium
AAATCAGACTGAGAAGAATGGGTGCAAAGAAGGCTCCCTACTATCGCATTGTCGTTGCTGATTCCCGCAGCCCGCGCGACGGCCGCTGCATCGAGGAGATCGGCGCCTACAATCCTCTGACCGAGCCGGCTACGATCACCATCGATGCCGAGAAGGCACAGCAGTGGATCAAGAACGGCGCCCAGCCCACTGATACTGTGAAGGCTCTTCTGAAAAAGGCTAACGTCCTTTGATCGAAGGGAGCAGCACAATGGAAGAACTCTTGCTCTATGTTGCAAGGCAGTTGGTCGATCAGCCCGATGCGGTCACTGTAACACAGAGAGAGGACGGCGACAACACCATTCTTGAGCTCCGTGTCGCTCCGGAGGATATGGGCAAGGTCATCGGTAGACAGGGCCGTATCGCGAAGGAGATTCGCACGATTGTCAAGGCTGTCGCCCAGCGCGACGGGAAGCATGTCACCGTCGACATCGTCGATTGACCTGCGGCAAACAAGGAGAGGAAGGCGAATGCCCTCCTCTCCTTGTTATTTGTCCTTATGAATTAACACGGGCCGGAAAGAAAAATCCTTCCGGCCCATTTTTTATCATTTTACACGCTGCTTGCGTTTTGCAGCCAAAAGGAGAATGCCCACCGCAATCAGCACGACGGCAATGCCGCCGGTCACGGCAAGCCAGACCCAGCTCCTGCTCTCGGCCGGCTCCTCCGGCTGGATAAGAGCAGTCTTCACCGCTGCGTGCTCCGGCTTACCGACGTCTGCCGAGCGGTCGAACGTATCGACTCCCCCGTCCACGGGGTCATCCAGACCCGCGATGGCGCTGCCGACGTGTAGTTGCACAACCACGCGCGCCGCCGTATAGCCGTCCAGACTCCCGATGATGACATTCCTCGCCGCATTGTTCCAATTGTTCTCGTCGCCCAGATAGCCAACGGGAACACTACCGTCATAATAGGTTTCCTCGTTGGGCGCTGCCGTCACCCACTTTGTCCCATCGAACAGCTCCAAGCGCAGGTTGAAGTTGTAGCTTTCGCTGCGCGTCCAGCCGTTGTCGCAGTATTCGTCTGCCGTGAGGAAGCTGTTCAGATCCGCATTTGCATTGGAATAGAACAAATCGACACTGTTGGCTGTGTGACTGCCGTAGCTGACGGCGGTGCTGGAAACGTGGAAGTAGTTTTCTTCTCCGGCGCGCAGGCTGCCGAGATCAATTTCCACAGGAACCCAGACAGCCTTCTGACCCTTGAAGGACTGTAGAGAGGTTTCAAACCACTGGCCGTTGACGCGGATGCGCAGCTTCACGTCCTCGTTGTCCTTCACCTCCCGAACCGCAGGCTTTTCCTCCGGAATCTCGCTGCTATGCGAAACCGGGCCGCGTGCTTCCTTGACGTTCGCCATGTCCTGCACGGTCAGGCTGCTGCCGACGTGCATCTGCACGCGGATGCGGGCGCTCTGATAACCGCTCAGGTCGCCCAGCATGAGGTTGCGCGCAGCGTTGTACCAGGTGTTGTTGTCGCCAAACAGGCCGAGGACGGTGTGCTCGTCATAGGCATATGCTTCGCCGGCCGGGACGCTCACCCAGCGGCTTCCGTCAAAGAGCTCCAGGACGAGGTTAATGTTCCGATCCTCATAGCGGGAGAAGTCGTTGTCGCTGTAGGGATCGTTCGTCAGAAAGCTGCTCAGACCATCGTCCGTGCAGGTCGCGTAGAAATCCACGCTGCTGTCCGTGAAATTGCCGTAGGAAACCACGTTCGTCGTCAGGCCAAAGTAATTCTCCTGCCCGGCGTTGAGCCTGCTGATGTCGATCGGACAGGTAACCCACTGTCCGTTTGTGCCCAGATAATCGGTGAGATCCAGCGACTGCCACTGGCCGTTGACGCGCACCCATAGAAGCGGCGTTTTGCCGTTGCCGCTGCGCTGCGCCGCTCCGGGCTCCGGCAGAACCGTTGTATGTTCAGCACGCTTGCTGAGATGATCGCCGATGTGCACCTGCACCAGCAGCCGCACATACTGGTAGCCGCTTACGTCGCCAAGGAAAAGATTCTTTGCTGCGTGGGAGCGGCTGCCATCGCTGCGCAGTCCCAACTGGTAGGTGCTGTCGCAGTAGGCCGGGGCGCTTCCCGTCAGGCTCACCCACGTTCCGCCGTCCACGGAGCCCTCCAGCCGGAGATTCCACTCCCCGTCTGTCTTGCGCGTCCAGTCGTCATAATAGTTATTGACATTGCAGTAGCTGTCCGCGCCCGGCGTACCGGTGGCATAGAGATCCACGCTGCTGCCGCTATAGGCGCTTGCAGCCTCGGCATCGCTGCTGATGAGCACCTGGTTTTCATCGGAGGAGCGTAGCTGCGACGCAGGAACCTCGACCGGAACCCACGCCATGCCGTTTTCGTCCGTTTGGATACCGTCCAGCGCGGTTTCATACCATGTTCCGTTCAGGCGCACGCGCAGATGTGCATTCTCGCGCCCCTCGGCGCGGCCGCTGTCCGCCGCGGCGGGAGCCGCAGGTGCAAGACGATGCACGATCACATTATGCGTCGCATCGCTTGCAGGTGTCTGTGCGGCAAGGTCGGCGGAGAGGAAGGTCGCAAACTGCTCTTCGGTATAGTCCTCTATCACATTCAGCCGCTCGCCCACGTGAACCTGCACCGCCACGCGCGCCGCGCAATAGCCGCTCAGATCGCCCAGCCGGAGATTACGGCAGAAATTATACCACTGATTCTGCGGCGCAAACAGGCCGAGCGCGGTATGCTGCGCCGTTGTGTAGGTTTCCTCCACGGCAGGAACCCAGTTCTCGCCGTCGTAGAATTCAAGCATCAGATTGACGTTCCGGTTGCCCAGCTCCATCCAGCCCTCGTCGCAGTAGCGATGATGAGTGAGATAGCTGTTGCTGCTCTCCGTTTCGGTCAGATAGACATCCAGACTGTGCTCGCTGTAATCGGCCAGCGCGCTGACGTTGGAGGAAAGCGAGATCTGGTTCATCTCGTTCTGTTTGAGCCTTGTAATGTCGACCGGTGCATACACCCACTGATCCCCCACGGAATCAGAGACATTCAAGCCGTACCACGATTGATTAACGCGCACCCGCAGAGATGCCTGTGCGTCCATTACACATTTTTCGTGCGCACAACCGCAGTCCGTGTCCTTACATTTGCCGCAGATTGCGCAGAAGGCGCAGTGGTGCTCGCCGGCGCAGGTGTTGCGCGGGCAGCCAGGCACGGTGCAGGAATCCGGATGCTGCGGGCACATTTCGTGCTTTGTGACCTCCTGCGGCTCCGGGAATACGGCAAAGGACTCCTCATTGTAATCGTCCTGCGGGGTCAGCTCCTTGCCGATATGGACCTGCACGCTGGCGCGCATGGCCTCGATGCCGGTCAGATCGGCCAGCACGATATTCCGGCAGGGGTTGTACCACGTACCGTCCGAGAACTGGCCGAGAACGGTATGCTGATCGGCTGCATAGCTTGGCTTTGCCGCATTCAGGTCGATCCATTCGTGACCGTCCCAGCCCTCGAGCTTCAGGTTGACGTTGCGGTCGGTGTAGGCTGCCCAGCCGCCGTCGCACCAGCGGTCGTTCGTGACGAAGCTCGCCAGTCCTTCCGTCGTATTCGTCGCGTAAAAGTCTATGCTCGTGTCGGCATAGTCGCCGCCGTTTACAATGCTGCTGCTCGCAGCGAGCTGATAGGTTTCGCCGGCGGTCAGACCGTCCATCTTCACGGGGACGCTCACCCACTGCCCGTCTGTGCCGAGAAGATCCGTGAGGTAGACACCGTACCACTGACCGTTGAAGCGCAGGCGCAGCGCCGTATCGCCGGTGCATTTTTCGTGCTCACAACCGCAATCGCCGTCCTTGCATCTGCCGCAGATATCGCACATGACACAGTGGTGGCCGCCGCTTTCCGAGCAGCGCACATGACCCAGCGTGCAGCCGGCGTCCTTGCAGCCGCCGCAGACGTCGCACAGCACGCAGCTATGGTAATTCTCCGAGGGGAACAGATTGCCGTTTTCCGTGTGCGTGCTCAGGTTCTCGCCGAGGTTCATGTGTACCATCACGCAGAAATTCGTGTACTTTTCCAGCACGCCGCTGCCGAGCCAGATGTTGCGCGCGAAGTTCGTATAGGAGCCGTCGCTGTTCCGACCGACGACCACGGCGTTGTCCGTTTTGTAGCCGGAGTCGATGTCGTCATGGATGCGCTGCCAGCCGCTGCCGTTCCAGCCGGCAATATAGAAGTTTGCCTGCTTGTCGGAATAGGCGTTCCAGCCGCCGTTTACCCAGATATCGGTGGAGAGGAAGGAATTGCTCCATGTGGAATTGGTAAGATACAGACTGGCCTGCGTCTCCGGCGTGGTGCCGTTGGCGACATTCGTCGTGATGCGCAGGTAGTTGTCGCGGTTTTCCACCAGCTTGCTTTTTTCGATCGGAATGCGCAGCCATGTTTCGCCGCTGCCGCTGAGCTCCTGCGCGGCATACCACTCGCCATGGTCGCTGTTGATGTACAGCGCAATGGCCGGGGCCGTTTCCGCGCGTGCCGGGAACGCGCCCGCCAGCGTCGGAAGCAGGAGCGTCAGTGCAAGGACAAATGATAAAATCCGCTTTTTCATGTTGATCTCTCCCTTTACTTTGATTCTGCCGGAAGCTCCGGAACATTCAAAAGGATGCGAAGCGTTTGGATCTTGCGCGGTTCGAGGGGAAGCGTCAGGTGATTTTCTTCACAGGCAAGCGTGCCGGTTTTCTGCTCCAGCAGATCTGTCGTCCACGCGCCTGCGATGGGATGGCGGAAGCGGAGCGCTGCCTGCGCCGTCGCATCAGAGCTGTTGAACACGCGGACGATCACCGCGTTTTTCTCCAGATCCTCCGGGCGCTTCAGGATGGACAGCAGCACGTTTTCGCCCTCAATGCGGAGGAAGCCCTTCTCCTGCGCCATGGCATAGTCCTTTTCGACCAGCATGGTGTACTGTATGAGGCCGGCCTGCATTGCGTCGCGGCAGCGCAGAACGTGACCCTCGGTCGTTTCCGGCGTCAAGGGCATCAGCCGGTAGGCAAAGCGGAGCGTGCCCAGCAGCTCACCGTCGAGCTGCGCATAGTCGTCGTTGCCGACGGTCTTGTGGAAGCCGCGGAAGAGTGTGACGGCCAGCGTGCGGCGCTCGTCCGCC
Source organism: uncultured Oscillospiraceae bacterium (assembly GCA_934667865.1). The sequence continues at coordinate 5,147 of CAKUMR010000042.1, forward strand.
ATGGCGTTGACCTCGTGCAGCCCCTCCGCCGAAAGGAAGGCCAAGCCGCCGCTCCCGTCGCGCAGCATGGCGGTGCCGTTGAAGTTCCGGTCGCCGTACTGCGGCTCCTTCCAGTGCGTGGTCGCGGCGTCCGCGCCGACGGGGCGCTCCAGCATGGCAAAGGCCTGCCCCGCAAGATAGGTGTCCGACTGCACGTCCGTCGGGAAGCAGACCTGAAGCCGGTGGTCAAGCACCGTGTTGTCAAGCTCCGTTTCCACGTCAATGAAGTCGTTTTCCGCGCCGAGGCGGACGAGCGTGCGCACCGTGACGGGTCGCAGGCTCGAGCTGCGCTTCAGGCAGCCGTTTTCCCAGACGCACCGCTCCGGCAGGCGGAACTGCGTCGTGATGCGGAAGGCTGTTTCCGCCGGGCCGTCATAGACCTTTTCCACGGCCTGCACCTCACCGGGGCCATAGAAGATGCTGTCGGAGGACGGGCGGATGTGCATCCAGCCGTCGCCGATGTCGGCTCCGTCCTCATAGGAAAGCAGACCGTCAAAGACGCGCCCTGTGCGCTTATCCGTCAGGCAGAGCGTGCCGTCCGGATGGATATGTACACGCAGTACGGAATTCTCCGCCGTCAGGCGGCCGGTCGTCCGGCCCATGATATAGCGCGTGCGCAGCCCCTTTCCCGCCGGAACCACACGGAATTCCGTATAGCCCATCGGCTCCAGCGCGGCACTGATGCTGACCGTGTAACGGTCGGCCTTGTAGAGCGTGGGCGAAGCGACGATCCTGCCGCGCTCGATGGAATGAAGCGTGTAGGGCACTTCCCGTCCCTCACGGTCGAGGAGGAAGAAGGAGTTTTTCCACTCGTACTCGCGTTCGCCCTCGGAATACTTTGGCTTGAAGTCCTCCGGAAAATCCAGCACCAGCCGGTAGGTTCCCTGCCCGGAATACGGAAGCGGCTGATAGACGCGGATGAGCATTTCCGTTCCATGCTCGCCCGCTTTGACCTGCGCGGCATCCTGCCGCAGGCAGTCCATAACGACCTCCTGCCCTATCGTGCGCGTCTGGCGGAAGCGGTAGTGCATATCGCGGTGCACCTCTTCGACGGCGCAGCCGCAGATGGAATCGTGCGCATGATTGCGCATCAGCTCCAGATAGGCCACGTCGCGGTAGCGCGGGCGAATCGCCCGGCCCTCAAGTGCATGGATGGCGGAGAGGGGTTCAGCCCAGCGCTCCCAGAGGTTCTGCGCCTGATCATTCTCCTTTTTGATGTCATAGCGGCTGGAAACAACATAGGTCAGCAGAATGTTCGTACCGATGTCCATGTGGGCGGTTTCGGCCAACTCGCCGTGCTTCTCCGGCAGTTTCTCGTTCCAGAGGCTGTCTGCCAGATGATCCAGTGTTTCAAAGACCACCGGGCAGCCGTAATGCTCGGAAAGGCGTCTGGCCAGCCATGGCGCAGCCCTGGTAATGTGCTGATGATCCAGCGCGTCGTGCAGGACAAGATAGGGCTTGTTGAGGCCGCTGCATTCGCGGTCGATCTCCTTGACCGCACGCTCAAACAGATGCTCCAGATTTTTATCCCAGCCCATGTTATAGGGCTCGGTCGCATAGCGGTAGAAGGCGCCGTAGCCCATATCCTCCGGCGTGCGGTAGGCAATGCAGGCCGAGCCGTCCGGCGCGATCCAGCGGAAATGCGGCGGAATGGTGTCCATATTGTTGCCGCGCTGCATCAGCACGCCGCGGATGCCGAAGCCGCTCATGATCTGCGGCAGCTGGGCAATATGCCCGAAGATGTCGCAGATATAACCGTATTTCATCGCCTCCGGCGCGCCGTATTCCTTCGCCTTGGCGTGACCCAGCAGCAGGTTGCGGATGAGGCTCTCGCCGGAAGGGATGAATTCATCCGGCATGGTGTACCACGGCCCGACGGCGATACGTCCGGCAGCGATCAGCTTTTCCAGCCGTTCGCGCTTCTCCGGCGCGATCTCCAGATAGTCGTCCAGCACGGCAGTCTGGCCGTCGAGCATATACATATGAAATTCCGGGTCGGCTTCCAGTGTGTCGATCACCTCGTCCACGACGTCAATGAGCATATAGCGGAAGCCCTGAAAGGTCTTGTACCACTCTCTGTCCCAGTGCGTACCGTTGATATAGTAAATTTTCTCAGGTTTCATGCACATTTCTCCTTTTATTGTCCACATTCCAGCGGGATGCGAAGCACCACGCTCGTCCCTCCGTCCTGCGAGGGCTCAAAGGACATGGTGCAGGGTTCATCGAACAGGAGCTGCAAGCGCCGGTAAACGTTCCGTAGTCCGTAGCCGCCGTAGCGGCTGAAAAAGTCCTCTGCGGACATTTCTCCGCGTCCCTGCCAGTCCAGCCCCGAGCCGTTGTCCGAAACACTCATCCGCACGCGCCCGCCCTCCTCGCGGACGCAGAGCCGCAGGCGGAGGCGGCCGTTTTTCGGCCGGCCGTGCTCAAAGGCGTTTTCCACCAGCGGCTGAAGGACCACGCCGGGAATCCGGCAGGCGGAGAGGCCCTCGTCAATGTCGCGCAGAATCTCCGGCTCCTGCCCCTCATGGGTCGCACAGTATAGGCGGATGTAGGTCTCCGCGTGCTGCAATTCCTCGGAAATGGTGGAAAGGATCTGCCCGCCGTTCAGACTCAGGCGGTAAAAGCGCGACAGATCCGTCACCAGTCGGCTGCCCTCCTCGTCTCCCTTGGCGATCATCCTCCAGTTGAGATTGGAGAGGGTGTTATAAAGAAGATGCGGGTTGATCTGCGATTGCAGCGCCTGAATCTGCGCCTCGCGCCGGTCCAGCTCACTCTGGTAGGTCTGCTGCATGAGCTGGCGCGTTTCGCGCACGATCTCGCCGACGGAATTCGTAATCTGGCCGATCTCGTCGCGGTCGTCCGAGGCAATGTCGTTCTGATATTCCTCCGTGACCGCGCTGTGTACCTG
>CAKUMR010000043.1 GCA_934667865.1 uncultured Oscillospiraceae bacterium
CTCGCTCGTCATGGCGGCCGCACGGGAGTACGGAGCGGAGATCATCCCCGTGGATTCCGAGCATTCCGCCATTTTCCAGTGCCTGATGGGCTGCGGCGACCGCCGCGAGGTGCGCCGCCTGATTTTGACCTGCTCCGGCGGGCCGTTCTTCGGAAAACACCCGGACGAACTGAAGAACGTGACGAAAAACGATGCCCTCAAGCATCCAAACTGGAAAATGGGGCATAAAATCACCATCGACTGTGCTACACTAATGAATAAGGGACTGGAGATCATCGAGGCGATGTACCTGTATGCCATGCCGCTTTCCCAGGTGGATGTGGTCATCCACCGGCAGAGCATCGTCCATTCTCTGGTCGAGTTCCGCGACGGCGCGATGCTGGCGCAGCTCGGCGTGCCGGATATGCGCGTGCCCATTCGTCTGGCGCTGACCTATCCCGCCCGTGAGTACAACCCCGCGCCGGGGCTGGATCTGCTGACCTGCGGACCGCTGACCTTCGACCGGCCCGACACGGAGGCGTTCCCGTGCCTGCTGCTTGCGCGGGAGGCTGCGGAGCGCGGCGGCAACGCCTGTGCGGTGATGAACGGCGCGAATGAGGCCGCTGTGGCCCTGTATTTGCAGGATAAGATCGGTTTTTACGACATTCCGCGGCTGGTGCGCGGCGCGATGGACAACGTTCCGTTCGTGGGTGCGCCGGAATTGGAAGAGATCCTGTCAAGTGACCGCGCGGCGCGCAGCGCCGTTCTGGAAAGAATGTGAGGTGGCTTGTTTGACCGCATTTTATATTGTTCTGGCAATTCTGCTCTTCGGTGTGCTGGTGTTCGTGCATGAGCTGGGGCACTTCATCACAGCGAAGCTCTCCGGCGTGCAGGTGAACGAATTTTCCCTGTTTATGGGTCCGGCGCTGATCAAAAAGCAAAAGGGCGAAACGCTCTATGCTCTGCGCTGCATCCCCATCGGCGGCTACTGCGCCATGGAGGGGGAGGACGGCGAGAGCGACAATCCCCGCGCCTTCGGCAACGCCAGACTCTGGAAGCGGCTGATCATTCTGGTGGCCGGCTCCTTTATGAACTTCGTGGCCGGCGTTCTGATCGCCGTTCTTTTCGTGAGCATCCGCTTTGACGCGCTGCCCGGCACGACCTTCGGCACCTTTGCCGAGGGCTGCCCCTATGAGTCGGAAAGTGCATTTCAGGTCGGAGATACCATTTACTCCATTGACGGCGAGCGTGTCTATATCGGCGGCGATATTTCCATGCTGCTGGCGCGCAGCTCGACGCAGGTGTATGACGTTGTGGTCATCCGCGACGGGAAAAAGGTTGAGATCAAGGATCTGGAGCTCAAGACCCGCGACTACAACGGGGAAGAGCGCTACGGCTTTACCTTCCCGGTCAGGGAAAAGACGGTCGGCTCGGTGCTGGCCTATTCCTGGAATCAGTGCCGCGATTTTGCGCGGCTGGTACGGCTGGGTCTACAGGATCTGATCACGGGCAAGGCGGGGCTGAACGAGATGTCCGGCCCGGTCGGGATCGTGTCCGTCGTCACACAGGCGGGCAGGGAGTCGGCGACGGTTGGCATCGGCGTGCTGAATGTGTTGTATTTCTTCTCCTTTATTGCCATCAACCTTGCGGTGATGAATCTGCTGCCCATTCCGGCGCTCGATGGCGGACGGGTGGTCTGCCTGCTGCTGACGGCGCTGGTGGAAAAAATCATCCGCCGCAAGCTCAATCCGAAGTATGAGGCCTATCTGCACGGCGCAGGCATGGTGATCCTGCTGCTCTTCATGGCGTTTATTACGTTCAAGGATATTTTCAAACTCTTTGGAGGCTGATTGTGACTAGACAGATTTCAGTCGGCGGAGTGAAGATCGGCGGAGGCGCGCCGGTCTCCATCCAGTCGATGCTCAATACGGCGACCACCGACGTGGAGGGCAGCCTCGCACAGCTTGCCGTGCTGAAGCAGGCAGGCTGCGAGATCGCCCGCCTTGCCGTCCCGGATATGCAGGCGGCCGAGGGCTTCCGGCGCATTGCGGAAAAATCTCCGCTGCCGCTGGTCGCGGACATCCATTTTGACTACCGTCTGGCGATCGCCGCGGCCGAGGGCGGCGCGGCAAAGATCCGCATCAACCCCGGCAACATCGGCGGGGAGAGCAATGTGCGCGCCGTGGTGGACTGCTGCCGCGCGCATCATATCCCCATCCGCATCGGGGTCAACGGCGGCAGTCTGGACAAGATACTTCTGGAAAAATACGGCCATCCCACGGCGGAAGCGCTGGTGGAAAGTGCATTTTCCCACATTGCTTTGCTGGAAAAGTATGGATTCTACGACATCTGCGTGTCCATGAAGTCCAGCAGCGTGCCGCTCATGATGCAGGCCTACCGCCTGATGCACGAGAGAAGCGACTATCCGCTGCATGTCGGCGTGACGGAGACCGGTACGGAATACATGGGAACGATCAAATCCGCCATGGGCATCGGGGGCCTTCTGTGCATGGGCATAGGCGATACCGTCCGCGTGTCCCTGACGGCTGACCCTGTGCGCGAGGTCTACGCCGCCAAGGCGATCTTAAAGGCGGCCGGCCTGCGCCCGCAGGGCGTGAATCTGATCTCCTGCCCGACCTGCGGCCGGACGAAGATCGACCTGATCAGGCTTGCAAACCGCGTGGAGCAGGCGCTTCAGGACTGCGATAAGAATATTACCGTCGCGGTGATGGGCTGCGTTGTCAACGGCCCCGGCGAGGCGCGCGAGGCCGACGTCGGCATTGCCGGCGGCGACGGCTGCGGTGTGCTGTTCGTCAAGGGCGAGCTGCGCGAGAAGCTGCCCTATGATGAGCTGCTGCCGGCGCTGCTTGCCTACATAGAGAAACTTTAGGAGCAAAAAATGACCAATTCTGTCCCCTTGCTACAGATGTTTTTTGAATATTCTCCGGAGGAACCGCTGCGTGCCGTTTTAGAGCAGGCGGCGGTTTGCCGTGCGGAGATCAGCAGGGAGGAGCGGCGCATTTCGCTGGAGGTGCGCTTCGACCGCTATGTCCCCGCGCAGGATCTGCAGACGCTCAGCGAGGGCCTGCAGGCGCGCTACGGCATCCGCACTGTGGAAATTTCCCCGCGCTTTCCTAAGGAGAGTGCGGCGCAGATGGAGGATTCTGAGCTGAACCGCTGCCTGATCGCCGCCTACTCTCCTGCCGCCGCGACGCTGGCGGGCTGCCGTTGGGAGATCGCGGAGGGGGAAACGACGCTCTACCTGCGCGCCAACGGAAAGGATGCGCTGGCGCCTTATCTCCCGGTAGCGGAGCGTTGCCTGCTGGAGCGCTTTTCCCTGCAAACGAGAATCAAGGTTGTGCCGGGAAGCACCGTGGAGGGAGAGGCGCTGTTCGAGGAAACGGAGAAGCTCCGGCAGGCAGCGATGAAGGACATCCCCACGCCGGTATTCCAAGGCGATACGCCCCAGAAAAAAGCGGCGGAGCCCGCGTCCTCCATGCTTTTCGGCAAGCCCTTCCGCGGGACGACCGTGCCGATGCGTGAGGTGTCTCTGGAAAACGATATGGGCAGGGTGGTCGTCGAGGGCCGGGTGTTTGCGGTCAACCACAAGGAGCTCAAGAAAAGCAATGCATGGGTTGTGTCTTTTGACATGACGGATTATACCGGTTCTCTGCGCATCAACCGTTATATGGACGCAGAGCTGGCCAAGCCCATCATTGAAAAAATCACAAAGCCGGGAATGTGGCTGCGTGTGTTTGGCAAGGTCAGCTTCAGCCGCTTTGAAAACGACATCGTACTGGAGCCCATTGCCATCCAGCCGGCACAGGCGCCGAAGCGCGAGGACACCGCGCCCGAAAAGCGCGTGGAGCTGCATCTGCATACCACGATGTCCATGATGGACGCACTGACCAAGACCGGTGAGGCTGTTGCAACGGCAGCTCGTTGGGGCCATAAGGCCATCGCGATCACCGATCACGGTGTGGCTTCCTCCTTCCCGGACGCGCTCAAGGCATCGAAGAACAAGGTTGCCGGAACGGATCAGAACATCAAGATCCTTTACGGCTGCGAGGGCTATTTCCTCGATATTACCGACGACCGCATTGCGGCGCACGGCAGCGAAAGCCTCCCGCTGGATGGGGAATTTGTTGCATTTGATCTGGAAACGACCGGCCTTTCCAACACAAAAGACGCCATTACGGAGTTTGGCGCGGTGATCATCAAGGACGGCGAGGTGCTGGACACCTTCCAGTCCTTCGTCGATCCGAAGCGCAGGCTTGACGAGAAAAACATCGAGCTGACCGGCATCACGGACGCGATGCTGGAGGGTGCGCCGGAAATCTCCGAGGTGCTGCCGGCGTTCCTTCGCTTCTGCGGGGATCGTCCGCTGGTGGCGCACAACGCGGAGTTTGACATCGGATTTGTGAGAGCTGCCGCGCGTCACCTGAACATCGAATTTCACCCGACGTATATCGACACGCTGGTGCTGGCGCGCAAGCTCCTGCCGGAGCTCAAAAAGCACAAGTTGGACATTGTTGCCGAGGCGCTTAAGCTGCCGGAGTTCAACCATCATCGCGCCTCGGACGACGCACTGACCTGCGGCCTGATCTATGACCGGCTGGCAAAGCGCCTGCTGGAAAAGGGAATCACCGACCTTGCGGGTATGAACCGCGAAATGATGGCGCTGTCGGGAGAACTCAAGCTCACCGGCCGCCGTCTGCATCCGCGGCATATCATTCTCTTTGCAAAGAACCAGACGGGTCTGCGGAATCTCTACCACCTGATCTCCGAATCCAATCTCAAGTATTTCTACCGCAAAGCGCCCTGCATCCCGCGCTTCGAGCTGGAGCGTTATAGGGAGGGACTGATCATCGGCTCTGCCTGCGAGGCGGGCGAGCTGTTTCAGGCGATATTGGCGCAGGAGCCGGAGGTGGAGCTGCTGCGCATCGCGTCTTTCTATGACTTTTTGGAAATCCAGCCGCTGAGCAACAACCGCTTCATGATCGCCAAGGGCATGGCGCGGGACGACGAGGAGCTGCGCGGCTTCAACCGTACCATTGTCCAGCTCGGAGAGAAGCTGGGCAAGCCGGTCTGTGCGACGGGCGACGTCCATTTCCTCAACCCGGAGGAGGAGATTTACCGACGCATTTTGCTGGCCACCAAGGGCTTCCCGGACTGCGACCGCGAAAATCCGCTCTACTTCCGCACGACGGACGAGATGCTGGAGGAATTCTCCTATCTGGGCGAGGAAAAAGCCCGCGAGGTCGTGGTGATGAACACCAACCTCATCGCCGACATGTGCGATACCATCCGCCCGGTGCCGCACAACCTGTTTGCCCCGAAGATCGAAAATTCGGTGGAGGATCTGAAATCTCTGGTTTACGGCAAGATGCACCGGCTCTATGGCGAAAACCCGCCGGAGCTGATCACCCAGCGCGTGGATACGGAGATGCACGACATCATCACCTGCCACTACGACGTGATTTATATGTCCGCGCAGAAGCTCGTGCAGAATTCGCTGGAAAACGGCTATCTGGTTGGCTCGCGTGGTTCGGTCGGCTCCTCGCTCGTGGCCTTCATGTCCGGCATTACGGAGGTCAACTCCCTGCCGCCGCATTACCGCTGCCCGAAGTGCAAATACTGCACCTTTGAGGTGCCGGAGGGCATCAACTGCGGTGCCGACCTGCCGGACGCCAAGTGCCCGGAGTGCGGCGAGCAGCTGGACAAGGACGGCTTCAATATCCCGTTTGAGACCTTCCTCGGCTTCGGCGGCGACAAGGTGCCGGATATCGACCTGAACTTCTCCGGCGAATACCAGTCGCGCGCGCACCAGTACTGTATTGAAATGTTCGGTGCGAGCCACGTGTTCCGCGCCGGAACGATCGGCACGGTCGCGGAAAAGACCGCCTACGGCTATGTAAAAAAGTACCTCTCCGAGCGGTCGATGACCGTCTCCCGTGCGGAGGAAAACCGGCTGGCCGCGGGCTGCGTCGATGTACGCCGGACGACCGGCCAGCATCCCGGCGGTCTGGTCGTCATCCCGCAGGAGAACGAGATCTGGGATTTCTGCCCGGTGCAGCATCCTGCGGACGACCCGGACACCGATATCATCACGACGCACTTTGAATATCACTCCATGGAAGAAAACCTCCTGAAGCTGGATATGCTGGGCCACGACGACCCGACGATGATCCGCATGATGGAGGATATGACGGGCGTGGACGCCCAGAAGATCCCTCTGGACGATCAGGACACCATGTCTATCTTCCTTTCCAGCAAGGTGCTGGGCTATGAGCACGATCCCATCCTGAGCGAGGTCGGCACGGTCGGCATCCCGGAATTCGGCACGAGCTTTACCCGAGGCATGCTCATGGACACGAAGCCGACGCAGTTTGATACGCTCATCCGCCTGTCCGGCTTCTCCCACGGCACGGACGTGTGGCTGGGCAACGCAAAGGATCTGATCCTCAGCGGCACGGCGACGGTCGGACAGGCCATCGGCTGCCGCGACGACATCATGCTCTACCTGATCAAATGCGGCCTGCCGGAAAAGCGCGCCTTCAAATTCATGGAGGCCGTCCGTAAGGGCGCGATCCACAAGGGAAAGCCGTGGCCGGACGGCATCGTGGAGGAAATGCAGGAGCACAACGTCCCGGAATGGTACATTGAGTCCTGCCGGAAAATCAAGTACCTCTTCCCGAAAGCGCACGCTGCGGCCTACGTGATGATGGCCTTCCGCATCGCGTGGTTCAAGGTGCATCATCCGCTGGCCTTCTACGCGGCTTATTTCTACCGCCGCAGCCAGAAGGACGGCTTCGACGCGGTCATGATGACGCATGGCATTGACACGGTCAAGACGCACATCAAGGAGATCTCCGGCAATCCGGATCGCTCGGCCAAGGACGACGACCTGCTGACGACGCTGGAGGTCTGCTACGAGTTCTATCTGCGCGGCTTTGAATTCGCGCCGATCGACCTCTATGAATCTCATGCGACAAAGTTCCTGATGAAAGACGGTCGGCTGCTGCCGCCCTTTGTCGCGGTTTCCGGTCTGGGCGAAACGGCGGCGTGGGATATCATGGAGGGCCGCAAGGGCCAGAAGTTCGTTTCCATCGACGAGTTTGCCGCCGCCTGCCCGAAGGTTTCCAAAACGCACATTGAAAACCTCAAGCAGGCGGGGGCATTCGGTGATCTGCCGGACACCAGCCAGATGACGCTGTTCTGAATGAAATGAACAATTTTCAATGTTAATTTTCGTATATTTCAACAAAGAATGGCGGAAAAACGGAAAATGGATTGCCGTTTTCTGGAAAATCGGTTATACTAATCAGACATCACTACATAAGGAGTGTCTTTTTCATGCAAAAACTTGAAAAACAGTTTCATATTCATTGCGTAGAGGGCGATGTCGGCCGCTACTGCATCCTGCCCGGCGACCCCGGCCGCTGCGAGTCCATTGCCGCACTGTTTGACGACGCAAAGCACGTCGCGCAGAACCGTGAATTCAATATCTACACCGGCACGCTGCTGGGCGAAAAGGTCAGCGTCTGCTCCACCGGCATCGGCGGCCCGTCGGCCTCCATCGCCATGGAAGAGCTGCACAACATCGGCGCGGACACCTTCATCCGTGTCGGCACCTGCGGCGGCATCAATCTGGACGTGCAGTCCGGCGATATCGTCGTCGCCACCGGCGCCATTCGCTTTGAGCATACCTCCTGCGAGTATGCGCCCATTGAGTACCCGGCAGTCGCCAATCTGGACATTGCCGTCGCGCTGCGGCAGGCCTCTCTGGCGCTGGGCAAGCGTACGCACACCGGTGTCGTGCAGTGCAAGGACGCCTTCTACGGCCAGCACAGTCCGGCCAAGATGCCCGTTTCCTACGAGCTGCTGAACAAATGGGAGGCGTGGAAGCGTCTGGGCGTTCTCGCCAGCGAGATGGAGTCCGCCGCGCTGTTCGTCGTTGCGGACGCGCTGGGCTGCCGCTGCGGTTCCTGCTTCCACGTGATCTGGAATCAGGAGCGCGAGGCCGCCGGTCTGGATCAGAA
>CAKUMR010000044.1 GCA_934667865.1 uncultured Oscillospiraceae bacterium
TCCACGCGGGCGAGTATCTGGCGCTCTACGGCGGCGCGCTCTTCGGCAGCAACACGGACATCACGGCGCTGCTGCGCGGTCTTGCCGAAAAGGTGCGCGAGGAGAACGCGGAGTTCATCACCATCTACTATGGCGCGGACATCACGCAGGAGCAGGCGGCGCAGACCGTGAAGCTCTTCGGCGAGCTCTGCCCCGATGCGGAGATCAACCTGATCGACGGCGGCCAGCCGGTGTATTACTACCTGATCTCGGCGGAATAATTGCAAATTAAAAAGGCACAGCCCGGCTGGGGCTGTGCCTTTTGCTGTTATGCAGGAAAAACCAAACGCTCAGTCCAGCTTTTTCCCCATTTCGATCCGCACCTCATGACGCTCGGGGTCGGTGTTTGAATAGGAATACAGATCAAAGCCGATGATCTCAAACCCGTTCTTTTTATAAAACGCGATGGCGTTTTCGTTGCAGGACTGCGTTTCCAGCACGAGCATCCGGGCGCCGGAGGCTCTCGCCGCTTCCGTGATGTGCTGCATGAGCGCCGTTCCGAGCCCCTTCTGGCGCTGTGCGCCGTCAAACACGCAGATGTTGCTGAGACGGAAGCGGTGATTCCAATTTTCCGGCGCGCCCTCCACGAATCCGATCAGCTTTTCACCTTCAAACGCGCCGAAGGCGACCGGGGCGTCCAGCCATTCGCCGAAAAATTCGTCGTCAAAGGACTTCTCCGCGGGCGCTTCGAGAGGAACATAGCGGAACAGAAACCCCTGCGCGGAGGGACAAATATCATAATAGCCCTTCGTCCGGTAGCGAACGGTGAATTTTTTGCCGGCATACGCCGTTTTGTCCAGAGGCAGGATCGTCATATGGCAGCACCTCCATTTTAATATAAGGCCAGCCGCAGCTTGCACTGCGGCCGGCTATTTTTATGCCTCAAAGAATGCCGTGCACAGGCGGCAGAAGGCGTCCTGATCGCGCAGGCCCATCAGCTCGCGCGCAGAGTGCATGGCCAGCAGCGGCACGCCGATGTCCGCCGCAGGCATAGCCAGCAGCGACGAGGCCATGGAGCCGACCGTGCTGCCGCCGGGGAGGTCGGCGCGGTTCATATAGGTTTGCAGCGGGATGCCGTGCGCCTCGCACAGACCGCGCACGACCGCGCAGGTCTCCGCGTCGGAGGAATAGCGGGGCGAACGCTTGAGCGCCACGCCGCCGTTCAGCACGGGCGCGCAGAGGCTGTCGGCATATTCCGGATGGTTCGGGTGCAGGGCGTGCGCCGCATCGCAGGAAAGAAGCATCCCGTGCACGCAGGCGTTGAGGAACGCCGCCCGATCCATGCCCAGCGCCAGCGCGATCTTTTCCAGAATGACCGTCAGCGTCGAGCTGTCCGCGCCGCGGCGGGTGTTGCTGCCGATCTCCTCGTTGTCGTAGAGCACTGCGACGTTGATCTCGCTGCCCTGTGCTTCCAGCAGGCCGTGCAGGCAGGCGTGGACGGAGGTCAGGTTGTCCAGCCGCGGGGAGGAAAGGAAGTCCTCCTCGAAGCCCACGGCCTGCGCCTTCTCGTCGCAGTAGGCGCACAGCTCAAAGGAAAGAATGTCCTGCGCAGGGACGTTCAGCTTTTCCGCGAGCTTGCCGGTGAGCCAGCCGTTTTTCTCAAATTCCTTTGCGGCGGTCGCGCAGAGAGGGAAGAGATCCACGTTTGCCTTCGTCGGCACGCCCTTGTTGACCTCACGGTTCATATGGATGGCGACGTTGGGGATGGTCAGAAGCGGCCGGTCCCACGCCACAAGGCGGCGTTCGGGGCGCATGGGGTCCGCCGTGCGCACCAGCACAACACCGGCGAGGCTCAGAGGACGATCCAGCCAGGTGTTGTAGATCGCGCCGCCGTAGGGCTCGACGTTCAGCTTGCAGCAGCCGCCGGAAACAATCTCCGGCTCCGGCTTGATGCGCAGACAGGGCCAGTCGGTGTGCGTCGCGGCGATGCGGAAGGCCGAGGCAGCCTCCCCCACGGTGAAGGCGACGAGATTTGTGCCGTTTTCCACAAAATAGCGGCCGCCTTTCTTAACGGGGAAATCGCCGCCGAGTGCCAGCCCGGTAAAACCGGCCTTTTGCAGCTCCTCCGCAGCCATCGCCACGGTATGATAAGGGGAAACGCCGCCGTCGAGCCAGCGGCAGAGCGCCTGTTCCAGTGTTGTCATTGTGATTCCTCCTCAGATTGTTGGAAGCGTGCCCGGAAGCTCTCCGAGCCGTCGGATTTTACGCCGCGGACGCAGCCGTCCTTGGCAAAGAGCCGGAGCGTTTCGCCCAGAAAGCACTCGCGGTCGTAGATCACTTCGATCCATTTTGTATCCGGCGGGGCGAAGCGCTGCGCGTGCCGGACGTAGACGACGTTATTCAGATGACCGTTGTCGTCTATCTCCTCCGGTGTGACCGTCCATGCGCCGGCCTCCGGCAGCGGTTCCGGCAGAACCGGGCGGCGAATCGTCTCACGGCACTCCGGCTCGCGCACGGGCAGCGTCCAGAGCACGTCGATGTCGCGCAGATTGGCGATGCGGCGGGTCTGCTCGTTGGCCAGCACCCAGTAGTGCAGCGCGCGGCCGATGCTGCGCCCCTGATACAAAAATTCGTAGTCGCGGACGCTCATGGCGGGCGAGGGCCTGCGCAGCCATGTCCGCACGGTCACGGCGGTGTCCGGCGGCGGCAGCTCGCGCATGGAGATGCGGCTGCGCACCAGCATCCACAGGCAGCCATAGCGTTCGACCATCGCGTCGTGGCCGATGCCGAGGTCGTTTGCGTGGTCGGTGGCTGCCTGCGCCAGTGCGGCGGTCAGCATTTCCGGCGTCCATGCGCCCTTGGCGGTGTAGGAAATTTCAAGGCAGGTGTTCAAAAATGGTACCTCCCGGTGTGATTTGCTTTATTGTATCACGCCGCGGCCGCCGCGTCAATCGCGCGGGAGGCGCTTTCCCGGCGTGAAAAAAGTTTGAAAATGTAAACTTTTTTGCGAAAAGGGGACAGATCGCGCCAAATTGATTGCAATGTGCCGCCGGTTGTGATAGGATAAACAGGCAATTTATCAAAAGGAGAGCTTACAACATGGCTTCAGAAGAAAATCGCCCTGTGACTCCCTCCACGGAAAATCCGGAGGAAACGGTCGTACAGGACGCAGAGAATCCCGCCGGGGAGGCGGTGCAGGAGGCTGCCTCCGAGATCGCGGAGGATACGGCCGAGCTGACTGAGGATACCGCAGAGGCGGCGGAAACCGTTGAGGAAACGGCGGAAAATGAAGAGCCCGCAGCCGAAGCGGCGGAGGAAACGGAGGACGCTCCCGCGGAGGCGCCGAAGAAGGGTCTTTCCAGGGGTGCGAAGATCAGCATCATCATTGCCGCGGCGGTTCTGGTGCTGGGCGCGCTGGCCGCCGGCGTGTTCTGGTTCCTCAGCGCCCACCCGGAGCTGACGGCCAAGAAGGTCGAGACGGCATATGGCGATCAGGCCTATCTGGCGGAAACCCCCGCCTTCGGCACGAGTGAGCTGACCGACCGCGACCGCTATGACATCACGGACACCACCGCCGACAGCCTTGAAATGCGCACGGTGATCGCCAGAGATGTTGACGGCGACTATTTCATGACCAACGGCGAATTGCAGGTCGCCTACTGGATGGAGTTTTATCAGATGATGCAGAGCTACGGCTCCTACATTTCCATGATGGGACTGGACACCACGCGCCCCCTGCACGAGCAGTCCTCCCTGTTGGAGGGCAACACATGGGAGCAGTACTTCATTACCTCCGTTGTGCGCAAGGTTTCCCAGTTCCGCGCGCTGGAGCGTGCGGCGCAGGCCGAAGGCTATGAGCTCCCGGAGGACGTTGCCACGCAGCTCGACGACCTGACGAATCCGGAGGGAACACTGGCGAAGGAGGCTTCCGACGCAGGCTTTGAGAGCATCGACGCCTACTTGCAGGAGAACTTCGGCGCAGGTGTGACGGCGAAGGATTACCAGAACTATATGCGGATGTATATCACCGCCATGCACTACTATCAGGACGTGCTCTATGGCGAGCCCTATGCCAACGCGACGGACGCCGAGGTCGAGGCCTACTACGACGCGAACGCGGAAGCCTATGCGGAAAAGGGCACCCTGAAGGTCAACAATGTCAATATCCGCCACATCCTCATCCAGCCTGAGGGCGAGAAGGGTGCGGACGGCACCTATTCCGAGGACGCATGGGCAGCAGCGGAGGCCGAGGCCAACCGCATCTATGCTCTGTGGCAGGAAAACCAGACCGAGGACAACTTCTCCGAGCTGGCCAAGACCTATTCCAAGGACAGCAATGCGAGCGACGGCGGCATCTACGAGGGCCTGATCCCCGGCAAGACGGTCACGGAGTTCAACGACTGGTGCTTTGACGCCGCCCGCAAGGCCGGCGACACCGGCATCGTGCGCACGACCTACGGCTACCACATCATGTACTTCTGCGGCACGGACGACACCCGCGCGTGGTTTGACACCGCGAAGGAGGATATGGCCGCGGAGCTTGCCAACGAGAAGATCAATGAGCTCTGCGAAACCTATGTGGAGGAATTTGACTACTCCAATATGTGGGTCTTTGATCTTGTGAGCTATGCCAATGCCCAAAAGGATGCCGAGGCTTCCCAGGCGACGGATGCCAGCGAATCGACGGACGCTGCTTCCGAGGATACTGCGGAATCCACACAGGCACCCTCCACCGAGGCCGCAGGCTAAAGCGAATCCAGATATAAAAAATCCGTGCCAAGGCACGGATTTTTTATATTCAGCGCAGGCGGAGCCTTTGCAGCAGAAGCTGCGCGCACAGACCGGTGAACGCTCCTGTGACCATCCCACAGAGGATCAGCACCGGAAGGTACAGAAGAAGCCCTGAAGTTTCGGAGATTAGCGCGGCCGCGGAAAGCTGACCGAGGTTGTGCGCAATGCCGCCCAGCGTGCCGCAGACCCAGATCTGCTTTTCGCGGACGACCCGGCGCAGAAGCGCCATCGCAGAAAAGCTGACGAGTCCGCCGGAGAGGGAATAGAGCATGGCCATCAGATTCCCGGCAAAGACGTTGCCGAGGAAGATGCGCACCAGCAGAATCCCCAGCGCCTCTTTCCAGCCAAGGGCGAAGAGAGCATAGAGCGTGACCAGATTGCTCAGACCCAGCTTCATGCCCGGCACCCGGAAGGACAGGGGAATCTGCCCCTCCAGAACGAAGATCGTCAGCGCAATGGCCGTGAGCAGGGCGCACCAGGCCAGCCGGCGGCCGCGGGAGATCACGCGGCGTCCTCCGGGAACAGGCGGCGGTTCAGGCCGCGCGCCGAGAAGGCAAAGTACAGCGCGGTTCCGGCGGTCAGAAGGACGGCCAGCTCACCGACGGCGACATAGAGCATATTCAGCCACATGGAGAATTCGCCGATGTAGATGGTCAGCTCCGCGCCGACAAAGATCGCGTTGAAGGCGGCGGGCATCACGAGCGCGGGCAGCGGGACGCGCAGCACGTGCACATGACGCAGGCGGTACATGGCCAGCGTGGAAAGCGCCGTCGCGACCGTGCCGACCAGCCAGTCCAGCGGCAGAGAGCCGGAGGCCAGCAGGTTGAACAGGAAGCAGCCCAGCGTCAGACCCCAGATGGCGTCCGGCGTGAACAGCGCGAAGATGCACAGTGCCTCGGACAGGCGAAACTGGATCGCCGCGGAGGTCGTTCCCGGCAGCAGCAGGTTCTGCAGGAAGGTGAGCGAGGCGTACAGCGCGGCAAAGACCGCGCCGCGGACAAGAGAGCGGACAGTGTGTTTCATTTTTTTCTCCGTTTCCGGACGAGGACGGGCGCATAACGCACCGGTCCGGCCCATAGTTTTGTTTTACGACAGGATGGTTTCGAACTGTCGTGCGCTGCGGGAGTGCCCGTACAGCGCATCTATTGTACTAAAGAAACCCTGCGCCGTCAAGTGCCGGATCAGAACGCAAATCCTTACGGAAAACCTGCGCTTTACTGAGACGCTTTTGTGCAGGATGAAGAATCTTGACGAAAAAGGGAAAATAGGGTTGACTTTGCTCTTTTCGGTCGATACAGTATAAATGAGGGGATATGCATCCTCTAACTTTTAGAAGAAAAAAGAACGGAGAAATGCGCATGGATGTGATTCTGCTGATCGGCGGACTTGCTTTTTTCCTTTTTGGTATGAACGTCATGTCCGACGGCCTGCGCAAAATGGCAGGCGGTTCGCTTGAACGTTCTCTCAAGAAAATCACGGACAACCGCTGGATGGCTATGCTGCTCGGCTTCGTGATCACGATCGCCATTCAGTCCTCCTCGGCCATGACGGTCATGCTGGTCGGCCTCGTCAACTCCGGCATCATGCAGTTCGGCCAGACCATCGGTGTGATCATGGGCTCGAATATCGGCACCACGGTCACGACGTGGATCACCTCCCTGTCCGGCATTTCCGGCAGCGGCGTGATCTCCATGCTGAATCCGAAGAACTTCGCGCCGGTCATCGCCCTGCTCGGCATCGCCATGATCACGCTGAGCAAAAAGCCGCGCCGCCACGACTTCGGCCGCATTCTCGTCGGCTTTGCCATCCTGATGTACGGCATGGTCATGATGGGCAACTCCGTGCAGGAGCTGGAGAACTCCGGCAGCTTCCAGGCACTTCTGACCGCGTTCAACAATCCCATCGTCGCCGTGCTGATCTCCACGGTTTTCACCGGTGTCATCCAGAGCTCCGCCGGTACCATCGGTATTTTGCAGAACCTCGCGCTCTCCGGGCAGATCACCTATAATATGGCCATTCCGCTGGTGCTGGGCGCGAACATCGGCACCTGCGTCACGGCCCTGATCTCCAGCATGGGCGTCAACAAGAACGCCAAAAAGGTCGCGATCGTCCATATCATCATCAAGATCATCGGCACCGTCGTCTGCATGGGGCTGTTCTACGGCGCGAGCCTGATCTTCCGCTTTGATTTCATCGACGATCCGGTCACGATCTTTGGCGTCGCCATGATCCATACGGTGTTCAACGTGGTCAATACCGTCATCCTTTTCCCCTTCTGGAAGCACCTGGAGCGTCTGACCAACCTCCTCGTGCGTCCCTCGAAGGCGACGGAGGAAACCGCATTCTTGGACGAGCGTCTACTCTCCACCGTTTCCATCGCCGTTTCCGAGGCGGATGCGCGCACCAACAAGATGGCGCAGATCGCCCGCAAGACCATCCTTTCCGCCATCAGTCTGCTGCACAATTATGATGAAAAGACGGCGCAGGCCGTGCTGAAATATGAGGATGACCTCGATATGTACGAGGACAAGCTCGGCACCTTTCTTGTGAAGCTGGCGCGCAAGTCCCTGTCCGAAAAGGATTCGCAGGAAGTTTCCAAGATGCTGCACACAATAGGTGACTTGGAACGCCTGGGCGACCATGCCGTGAACCTTCTGCGCAGTGCGCAGGAGATCCACGAGAAAAAGATCTCCTTCTCGCCGCAGGCCAAGCGGGAGCTGGAAACGCTGACCGACGCCCTCAACGACATCCTGAACCTGACGATCGACTCCTTCTGCCAGGAGGATCTGGAGATGGCGCGCCGCGTCGAGCCGCTGGAGCAGGTCATCGACTTGCTGATCGCCGAGGCCAAGTCCGCGCACGTCGAGCGCTTGCAGGCAGGCACCTGCACCATCGAGATGGGCTTCGTCCTCTCCGACCTGCTGACCAACTACGAGCGCGTGTCCGACCACTGCTCCAATATCGCCGTTGCGCTGATCGAAACGCACGCCGGCAGCTTCGGTACGCACGAGTATCTGAACGCGGTCAAGGAAAGCGGCTCCCATGAGTTTGCGGAGGTCTTCCGCGACTACAAGGAAAAGTACCGCTTCCCCGAAACAAAATAAATTGATTCCTCCGGTTCATCGAACCGGAGGAATTTTATTGCTTATTTGAGCCTGCTCATCTGGTACAGGAGCTTTGCTGCGTCCAGACGCGTCAGCGTTTTGCCGCTGTCCTTGAGCGTGATGCCCGCGTCGGAGAGCGCCTGCAC
>CAKUMR010000045.1 GCA_934667865.1 uncultured Oscillospiraceae bacterium
AACAACTTTAATCTTAATCAAAATCGTCCTTTGGTGTTTCGTTCATGTTTCTCGTTGTTTAATTTACAAGGTACACCGCTGCTTTCGCAGCCTATTTGAAAAAGCTGTCCGCAACATCATTGAGCAAGCTCTCCGATGCGGCGCATCTTTTACATAATAGCACGCCGTTCTGCTTTTGTCAACACCTTTTTTCGATTTTCTTAAAATCTTTTTGGCGTTGATCGGCTTTCCCGAACGCGCTTGAATATTCTAGCAGGTAATCAACCGTTTGTCAACACTTTTTTCAAAAATTCTTAATATTTTTTGCGCTTCGCAAGAGCTAGTATGCCAATCTGAAACACACCCCAAAATATTGCGCTCCCCGCTGCCAGAACCACCGACGGAATCCCGCTACCAAGGAAGATCGCCGCTCCGCCGAGCAGAAAATTCCCCGCCGGAACCGCCTTTCCCGTCCCCGGCCGCAACGCTTTTGCGATCTCCGCATTGACAAGGCACAGGAGCGCCAGCAGGCAGAAGCCCCCGGCGGTCAGCGCCGCCGACACCAGCGCCTCAAAGCGCTCCATCGCGCCGAAGAGCGAGATGCTTTTGCTCATGGTATAAAACGCGAAGGGCTCCGCCCCCGCGACCTCCGGCGAAACGCAGCCCGCCGTGACGAGCGCTGCCAGAACGGTCAGTCCCACGCCGCCCAGCAACCAGCCGGAAATTCTGCCCCGCTCGCGGCAATGTCCCATGAGCGCTAGGGCGCAGGACGGAGCCAGCGCCGCCGGCAGCAGCGTCCACTTGGGGCGCAGGACGGGCTTCAGCCACTCTGCGCGCATCTGCGGCAGGGAAAAGCCGAATAGCAGCGCATAGAGCGCCGCAAAGAAGAAAAAGCAGATTGCCCCCGCCCGCACGACGGCGGACACGCCCTTTCCCGCCGCGCAGGCCGCCAACAGGAGAAGCAGCGCGCCGACCAGCGGAAACGCCCCGCTGCCCGGGAAGACCTCACAGAGGTATCGCGCCGCCGTCCCCAGCGCGAGCAGATTCCAGATCAGGAGCAGGCGCAGGCAGCAGCGGCCGCAGCCGCTCTGCGCGGCAAGCTCGACGAAGTTGCCACCCTTTTTCCGGCACAGCGCCGCACCCGCAGCCAGAAGTCCCGCAGCCGCAACGGCGGCGATGCCCGCCCAGAGCCAGCCGGCGCGCGGCAAAAGTCCCACCGCCGGAACAGTGAAGGCGCATAGCGCCAGCGCGCAGAGCTGCCGTGGCAGAATTCTATCCTCCATCCCTGCCCACCTCCGGCAAAGCAACCGTTTCGCGACGAGCAAGCGCCGCCGTCACATCCCCCACCGTCACGCTTCCGCCGTGCGCGTTCAGATAGGCATTCAGCCCATCGGTTGGGCGCAACTCCTCCGCCGTGAAAACCTGCGCCGCCGGGCGCAGCGTCCCTGCCTCAATGATCTGCGGCAGCAGCGTTTCCGCGCCGCCGCACAGGATGAGCTGCTCGGCCGTATCGAAAAACACCTCGCCGGGCGCATTCCTCCGCAGATCCTCCACGGCCGCGTTCCAGTCCGCGCCGCGCCCCTCACCCAGCTCACTGCGCAGATACACGCCGCCGTCGAGCGCGGCCTGCACGGTCCGCAGCGGCAGCAATCGCGCCGTGTCGTGTGTCCGGAAGGGCAGGCCGAAGATTACCGTCAACACAGCGGCGCAGAGTGCCGCGATCCATCCCTTCATTGCCTCACCTCTGATTGCGCACGTCCTGCGGGTGCAGAGCGGCATCGCGGAATTTGTTCTTCGTCAGCCGCATACGCAGCAGACTCCGCGTGCCGGCCACGCAGGAAAACGGCGCAAGATAGGGCTGCCCCAGCGATTCCAGCCCGGACAGATGCACCAGCAAGCACAGCGCGCCCATCGTCAGGCCGAACAGCCCCGCGAGGCTGGCCAGCACCGCCAGAAAGAAGCGCCACAGGCGCAGCGCGTCGGCAAAGCCGCGTCCCGGCATGGCAAAGCCGCAGATGCCCGCCGCCGCGACGACGATCAGCGCCGCGGGCGAGATGATCTTTGCCTCGACCGCCGCCGTCCCGACGACCAGTCCGCCGATGATGGACAGGCTCTGCCCGATGGACTGCGGCAGGCTGACGCCCGCCTCCTGCAAAAGCTCAAAGGAGATCAGCAGGCCGAGAATTTCAAAAATCGTCGGAAAGGGCACGCTTCGCTTGCTTTCGATGACGGATTCCAGCAGCTGCGTCGGCAGCATCTCCGGGTGAAAGGCCGCCATGGCGACGTAGAGCGCAGGCAAAAACAGCCCCACAATCAGCGCCAGATAGCGCAGCACGCGCACGCAGGACGCGGAAAGATAGTCCATGCCCCGATCCTCGGCGGAGGTCATCAGATACCCCAGATCGACCGGTGCGAGATAGCCCAGCGGCAAGCCGTCGATCAGCAGCCCGACACGCCCGTCCAGCAGCGCCTGCGCGAAGCGGTCGGTGCGCTCGGTGTATTGCAGCAGCGGAAAGGCCGTCGGCCGCGAGCCGGTGACGTACTCCTCCACCGCGGCGGGCGTGATCAGGCCGTCGATGTCGATGGAGACCAGCCGCGCCTTCATCCGCTCGACGAGTGCCGGGTCGGTCAGCCCCTCAATGGACGCAACGGTGACGTTCGTCAGGCTGCGGCGGCCGACCTTCGTTTCATACAGCCGCAGTGCGGGCGTGCGCAGATGGCGGCGCAGGAGGCTGGTGTTCGTGCGGACGGTTTCCGTAAAGGCGTCCTTCGGGCCTTTGACGGTGTTTTCGACCTCCGGTGCGGAGGGCGAGCGTTTTTCACCGGTCTTGTCCTCAAAAGCAATCGCGCCCGCTGCGCCGAAGAGCGCCACGGAAAAGCCGTTGACGAGCTTGTTCGCCACGTCGTTCAGGTCGGGGCAGGCCTCGGCCACGGAATTGTAGACCGTCGCGTGCAGCGCGCGGTCGTAAAGCTCCTGCATCGTCCCGGCGGCGCTGTCCTGCATCAGCGGTTTGACGACATATTCCGAAATGTCACCGCCGGAGGTCAGGCCGTCGATGGCGTAAATATATATGGTATGCCCGGCGATGTGCAGCTCGCGCCAGTTGAAGTCGCCCGCGCCGTCGAAGATCGCCATGATGTTTTCGTGCGTGACCGCGCCGGCGTAGGTGCCGTCGGGCCGCCGGATCTTTTTGTCGGACATTTCCTCACCCCGGCGCTAGTATGCCGCGGCGGGGTGGAAATATGCAGAAAACCTTGCGGTTTTTCCCGTGCAAAATCTTCGCGGATTTCCCCTTGACAGACGCCGGAATTTCTGCTAGGATGAATTCAGACGGAACGTCATTTTTTAATTCCTTCCAGTTAGCAGCCGCTAACCTGAAGATGCGCCCCGTCTTTCCCGGCACTTCCCCGCTCCGCACGAATGAACGTAGGGGCCGATGCCCTCATCGGCCCGCTGCTGTCAACATTCCCCCCGCCACGCGCGGAAGAAAATGCCTTGTATGATACTCGTCGGTTAGCATATGCTAACCAGAAGGAGGGCTGTCCATGTATGAATCGCTTTTGGTGAAGCACTGCGCCCCCACGCTCGCGGGGATGAAAACCGGCAGTCTGTTCGGCTGTACCTTCCCGAGCTTCTGCGAGCTGACGGAATGTATGCGCCAGTGGAACCGCCTCCTGACGCCCAAGGGTCTGCGCGCGATCCCCGCGCGGTACCGCGACGGCAAAGCGATGATCTACGTGTACCGTCCCGCCCGGCTGTCGGAGGATCTGCAAAACGACACGGCGCAGCAGCTCCTGCGGGAGCGCGGCTACTGCGCGGGAAATTCGGACTGCTGCGTGGCGCGCCTGATGCGCCGCCTGTGCGAATCCGGCGAATTCCCGCACGAGGTCGGGCTGTTCCTGAGCTATCCCCCGGAGGACGTCCTCGGATTTATCGAGAACCACGCATGGGGCTTCAAGTGCGTCGGCTGTTGGAAGGTCTATGGCAACGCGGACGCGGCGCAGCGCACCTTTGAAAAGTACAAAAAGTGTACCAACGTCTACTGTGATCAGTTTGCGAAAGGAAGAACGATCGATCGGCTTACGGTCGCAGACTGATGGCATATTATTACAAACGAAAGGCTGGAAAAAACAATGAGTAAAGTAGCGGTAGTATATTGGAGCGGCACCGGCAACACCGAAGCAATGGCGCAGGCAGTCGCGGACGGCGTGAAGGAAAAGGGCGGCGAGGTCGAGCTGCGCACGTCGGCGGAGTTTGACGCCGCACAGGTGGACGCCTACGATGCCATCGCCTTCGGCTGCCCGGCCATGGGCGTCGAGGAGCTGGAGGAAAGCGAATTTGCGCCGATGTTTGAAGGCTGCGAGGGCAAGCTCTCCAGAAAGAAGATCGCCCTCTTCGGCTCCTACGGCTGGGGCGACGGCGAATGGATGCGCACCTGGGAGGAAACCTGCAAGACCGACGGCGCCGTCCTGGCCTGCGACAGCGTCACCTGCTGCGAAGCGCCCGACGACGACGGCACCGCAGCCTGCAAGGCCCTCGGCGCAGCGTTGGTGTAAGCCAGCGGCGGTGCGGTCTACCCGCAAGGGGTATGCCGCATCCGTAACGCTCCTTTGTCGCGAACGGCTGCGCAAAAGACCGCACCCTACGTGCCAATTCGAAAATCTGCCCGCATTTTACGCGCCGGTTCAAGATTTCACCCCCGCGTCCTATAGAGAATCATTCAAAAATCCTTTCATATCCTTTCACCCCTGAAAAAAGCGGCCGGCAAAGCGAAGGCCAAATAAGAAAACACAGATTATGCCCCGCAGACATTGTCTGCGGGGCATAACTGCTTGCAGCCATTCGCCGAAGAATTTTTTGTTGGAACAAGGGGCGTTTTTCCGCAGCGCTACTTTGTGTAACGCAAGGAAAAAAGGCGCAGTTCCGGCGAAAAAGGCTCGGCGAAGGGGCTGTGCTTTTCTTATGCGGGCGGAGCCAAAAGACCGGTCGCTTTAGTTATTCAGATACTCAGAATCAGAACAGATTCTTTTCCGTTTCCGGGTCGAACAGGTGCATGAGGCTGGGATCGAAATCGAAATGCGTCTGGGTGCCGCTGCGGACGGCATCCAGGCTCAGACCCGCAGTCGGGATGATTGCGATGACATCCTGCCCCTCGACATTCAGGTGCAGGTGCATCTCGCTGCCCATCATCTCGGAAACGTCGATGGTCGCGGGCAGACCCTGCGCGGCGATGGCCAGATGCACCGGACGGATGCCGACGACGACATCATGCTCCGGCTCATTGCGGTCCTTGAGGGCCTTCTGGCGCTCTGCGTCGAGGACGATGTGGCGGCCAAGCAGATCGACGGCGTACTCCCCGTCCTTCTTGACGAGCTTCGCGTTCCGGAAGAAGTTCATCTGCGGCGTGCCGATGAAGCCCGCAACGAACAGATTCGTCGGATGGTTGAAGACCTCCTGCGGCGTGCCGATCTGCTGAATGAAACCGTCGCGCATGATGACGATGCGGTCGCCCAGCGTCATGGCCTCCGTCTGGTCGTGAGTAACATAAATAAAGGTGGTGTCGATGCGGGAGCGCAGCTTGATGAGCTCCGCACGCATCTGGTTGCGCAGCTTCGCATCCAGGTTGGACAGCGGCTCATCCATCAGCAGAACCTGCGGGTTGCGCACAATGGCGCGTCCGATGGCGACACGCTGACGCTGGCCGCCGGACAGCGCCTTGGGCTTGCGGTCGAGATATTCCGTGATGCCGAGGATCTCCGCGGCCTCGCGAACCTTCTGCTCAATCTCCTTCTTGGGAACCTTCTTCAGCTTCAGGGAGAAGGCCATATTCTCAAACACGGTCATATGGGGATACAGCGCGTAGTTCTGGAACACCATCGCGATGTCGCGATCCTTGGGGGCAACATCATTGACCAGACGGTCGCCGATGTACAGCTCGCCCTCGGTGATCTCCTCCAAGCCGGCAATCATGCGCAGCGTCGTGGACTTACCGCAGCCGGAGGGGCCAACCAGAACGATGAATTCGCGATCCTTGATGTCCAGAGAGAACTTCTGGACGGCAACGACACCTTCGTCGGTGATTTGAAGATTGGTCTTCTTCTCTTCCGGCTCACCCTTCTTACGCTTTTTCTTCTTTGTTTCGGTGTTTGGGTAGATCTTCTTGATGTCTTTCAGTGTTACACTTGCCATGCAACCGGCTTTGGCACGGAAGCCTCCGCTTGTCCGTACCTCGCGTCCGCTGACGCGCGACGCATTACGACAGGTCTCCACACTGCCGCACCGCAAGCCCTGCGGATGTGTTTATCCTCCTTTTCTGGCCGGTCATCGCCTATTTTGTGGAGTAGACGCGCCTGCCTTGGTACTGTATATCATACCATTTCCACGCCCGCACCCGCAATTCGGAATTATAGACAAACTTCGCCCGTCCGTTTTGGTGATTCTAACAAAAGAACCCGCGCCAGTTTGGAAATCTGCCTGCATTTTACGCACCGCTTCAAAATTTCGTCTGCACCCGTAGGGAACGGCCTCGGCCGTTCCGCCGTGTAGGCACTGGCGATAACGAAAATGCCAGCAGCGGCAGTGCACACCAATGGCTCCCCTGTGTAAGGGGCCGCGAAGCGTCGGCGCGGTAGTGAATGATATGCCGGTGGCATATCAGAGCCGCGCCGTGACCGAGCCGCAGCGAGAGCTGTCAACCGCAAGGCTGACTGAGGGGTTGTTAATTATCTGCCATTTAACGGGTTATTCCATCAACCCCTCCGGCGCTTCGCGCCACCTCCCCTTGCACAGGGGAGGCTTTGCGGCCGTTCCGCGGGCAGGCACCGGCAATAACGAATCTGCCGGCAGCTTTTGGTGATTCTAAGAAAAAAGCTCCCGCCAGTCCGGAAAACAGACCAGATAATAGTCGCACTCGTCGCAGGCAAACTCGTAATCCTCGTGTTCGCCGTTGTACGGGCAGTCCGCCCCGTGGTCGCCGGGCCGGAGCTGCTCGTCCTTTTCCTCTGTCATGGTTTGCCCTCCTTTGCTTCTCCCCTTTTATTATGTGCGATTTTTCGCACATACGCAAGTCCTGTTTTTCATCATATACTATTTTTATCATGAAAAAGAGGAGGTGCGGCGGCATGATCAGCTATGAGCCGTTTTTTGAAACGCTGAAACAGCGCGGTATTTCGTCCTATCGGCTTGAAAAGCTGGGTTTCCCGCGCAGCACCTACTATGCAATGAAGCACGGCAAAAGCGTTTCCACCAACACCATCGACCAGCTCTGCACGTTGCTGCAATGCAGCGTTTCGGAGATCATGGTTTTTCTTCCGAAAGAATAAAGCGAGCCCGCCGGGCTCGCTTTGTTTTTTTGGTACGCCATGTTCTTCTGAATGATACATTATTCCTGCGTCTGTGATGACGGAAATGCCATCGGCATTGGTACGCACCAATGGCTCCCCTGTATAAGGGGAGGCTTTTGGCTTGTTCGGCTGTGCAGGCATTTACAATTACAATAACAATCCAGCCGGGGCGCTTATGCGGCCCGGCAGATCTCCGTCTTTCGGTTCAGAACTTCGTGCATGAGCGTCATCAGCGCCAGAAGCGCCAGCAGATACCACGGCAGCAGGCGGATGGAAACATGGTTCGCAAGCCAGCCGAACAGCGGCGGCATCAGGCAGGTGCCGACATAGGCGCTGGCCATCTGCACGCCGATGACGGCCTGCGAGCGCTCCGCGCCGAAGTGCTCCGGCGTGCCGTGGATGAGGCAGGGATAGACCGGCGCGCAGCCGAAGCCGATGAGCAGAAAGCCCGCCAGCGACAGCGCTTTTCCGAAGGGCAGGAGCATCACGGCCACGCCCAGAAGGATGATGCCCTCGCCCATGCGCACCATCTGCCGGTCCTTGAGCTTCATCGCGGCAAAGCCGTTCAGCCCGCGCCCAGCGGTGATGCCGATGCAGAACAGGCTGCCGAACTGCGCCGCCGTCTGCGCCGGGACGCCCTTGGCCAGCGTCAGATAGCTGCTCGCCCAGAGCATTGCAGTTTG
>CAKUMR010000046.1 GCA_934667865.1 uncultured Oscillospiraceae bacterium
CGGAACAGTCAAGACTGTTCCCTACGGGTGCGGGTGAAATTTCGAATTGGTTCGTAAAACATGGACAGATTTTCGAATCGGCACGTAGGGTGCGGTCTTGACCGCACCGCTGTTGGCACTAACTTTATCGCCGCCGCCTGCACGCGGAACAGTCAAGACTGTTCCCTACGGGTGCGGGTGAAATTTCGAATTGGTTCGTAAAACATGGACAGATTTTCGAACCGGCACGTAGGGTGCGGTCTTGACCGCACCGCTGTTGGCACTATCTTTATCGCCGCCGCCTGCACGCGGAACGCTCTACCCGCAAGGGGCACGCCGCATCCCTAAGGCGGCAAAGCCGCCAAGGGCTGCGCAGAAGAGCGTTCCCTACGGGTACACCCAGATTACGAACCATCCCTGCAACGAATTTTCCAAACCTCGGAGGTATCCCATGATCAAGCCCCTGCGCCGCCTGATCTCCAGCGCGGCCTTTCTGGTCCTGACGGGCCTGATGATCTTCGCCGCAAAAAAATGGTCGGCGCTCGTCTTTGCCTTCTATCCCAAGCTCTCCCGGAAAATCCTCGCCTTCCTCGCCGGTCTGACCTCCCCCATTCCCGTTCCGGTCTGGGAGCTGGCGGTCTGTGCGCTGGCCGTCTGGCTGGTGGTGTCGTTGGTCCTCTCGCTCCGTAAGTCACACTTTCTGCGCTGGCTGACCGGCGTTCTGGAAATCATCTGCGCGGGCGTGTTCCTCTTCGTGGCCATCTGGGGGCTGAACTATTTCGCCCCGCCCATGCAGGAGCGCCTTGGTTTTTCCGTGGAGCAGTACACCCCGCAGGAGCTACGCGAGGCGACGGAATACTATCTCGCGCAGGCCAACGCCGCCTCCAAGGCCGTCCCCCGCGGTGAGGACGGCGTGATGCTGCCGGGCGATTTCTCCGCGCTCTCCGCGCAGGCCGGGGAAAACTACAAGCTGCTGGCGCAGACCATGCCCTGCTTTGACGGCTCGACCGCGCGGGTCAAGAAGCTGCTGAGCAGCAAGCTCATGGGCGCAACCGGCACGACGGGCATCTTCATCGCCTTCACCGGCGAGAGCAGCATCAGCACAACCACCTTCACGACCTCCGTTCCCTTCACCATGTGTCACGAGATCGGCCACCGTATGGCCTTCGCACGGGAAAATGAGGCGAATTTCGCCGCATTTCTGGCGTGCAGCGTATCAGACGACGAGGCCTTCCGCTATTCCGGCTACTATCTGGCCTTTGTCTACTGCTACAACGCGCTCTACCGTGTCGACCGCGAGGCGGCAGGTGAGGTCTGGCAGGCCACGTCCGACGAGATCAAAATCGACGCCGCCGCTTCCCGCGCACACTACCAAAAGGTGGAAAACGAGAAGGTGTCCGAAGCCACCTCCAAGGTCTACGACTCCTACTTAAAGGCCTTTTCCGTCAAATCCGGCAAGCAGTCCTACGGCGAGGTCGTAGACCTGCTGACCGGGTGGTATTATTCAAACATAAAGGAATGATCGCATGAGCCGCCGCATCAACCTTCTCTATGCGCTGATCAACATTTTCCTCTGGGGTGCCTACGGCGTTCTGGTCGCCTATGCCAGCCGCTATTTTCTCCATCTCGGCCTGACGAACACGCAGTCCGGCATCCTGCTGGGGCTGGGCACCGGCTTGTCCTTTCTGATCCAGCCGCTGCTGACGGGCGTCATTGAGCGCCTGCACGTCAGCGTGCAGCGCATCGTCTGCATTCTGACGGCGACGATCCTGCTGGGTACGCTGCCGCTGCTGCCGTTGATCGGCCGGCGCGTGCCGGCAGTCGTCCTGTTCAGCGTCGCCTGCGTCTGCGTGCAGGCGTTGCCCTCTTTTGTCAACGCGCTGGGGATGTCTGCCATCCACGGCGGCCTGCCGCTGAACTACGGGCCGAGCCGCGGTCTTGGCTCTGTCAGCTTTGCGCTGTGTGTGCAGGGCGTCAATCTGCTGCTCATTCGCTTTGGAATGCGCTCTTTAGCCGTCTGCGCCGCCGTGCTCACGCTGGGGCTGCTAATCTCCACGCTGTGCTTTCCGCAACCGGAGCAGGCACGGCTCGAGCGCCGCGAGGCGTCCCGTTTTCCGCAGTTTTTCCTTGAAAACCGCCGGTTTTTCCTGCTGCTGACGGGCTGCGTCCTGCTGCTGGTCAGCACCTCCGCGATGACCAACTTCATGTATCAGATCGCGATCTTCAAGGGCAGCGGCGATGCGCAGGGAACGGCCGTCATGATCGCCGCAATCGTCGAGCTGGTGCCCATGGCACTGTTCACGCGAATGCTCCGCCGCGCCCGCTGTGAATTCTGGCTGAAGCTCTCCGGGATCTTCTGTACGCTGCGTCTGGCACTGACGCTGCTGCTGCCGGGCATTGCCGGTCTGTACATCGCGCAGCTTGCCCAGATGCTGGGCTACGCGCTGTACACGGTCAGCTCTGTCTATTATGTCGGCATGGTCGTCGCCAAAAAGGACGAGGTCAAGGGACAGACCTATCTCGGCGCTGTGTGTACCGTCGGCGGGCTGCTGGCAAGCATATTCTCCGGCCTGCTGATTGACGCGCTCGGTGTACAGCAGATGCTGCTGGTCTACACCGGCGTTTCCGCCCTCGGCGCGCTGCTTCTGTTTTTCTCCGTACAGCGCACTCCGGCCGCAAAAGCGGCCGGAGTGCCTACAAAATTGCAAAATTAGGATTTGTATTTATATTTTGCAATTTTGGCCGCTGCGGCGGGTGATTGAACGTGAAAGGAAACCCTGACGGTTTCCTTTCACTCTTTTCTTCCCTCCGGAACCTTCGGTCAGTAGTTTCTTTTACACGCCAAGCGCCCCGGCAGCCATGCTGCCGGGGCGCTATTATGTACCGGAACTCTTTACTTTCCGTCTTTTTTATTCTTCTTGCTGATGCAGATCAGCAGCACGACCAGTCCGGCGATGACGACCACACAGACAATCGGAACCACGATCCACTTGTTCACCTTGCTCTCGTCTCCCGTCTTGGGGCCGTTCGGCTTCTCGCCAGTGGCGGGGATCTCTTCCTTCTCGGTAAACTGGCAGACAGAGCAAACGCGCTCCTTCTCGCCCTTTTCCGTGGCGGTCGCCGCCTTGGTGACCTTCCACGCGCCGAAGCTGTGACCCTTGGCCTTGAGCTCGGCGGGCTTTTCGATCTCCTTTGCCGCCTGCTCGTCGGCAAACAGCTTCTTGCAGACCTTACAGGTCCAGTAGGCCTCATAGCCGTCCTCAGTGCAGGTCGCAGGCTTGCCTTCCGTCTTTTCCAGCTTGTGGCCTTCCGCCTCGATCACGACCGGCTCTTCAAGCTTCTCCTTACCGTTTTCGTCGGCAAAGATGCCCTCGCAGACCTTGCAGCGCCAGTAGGCCTCATAGCCATCCTCAGTGCAGGTCGCGGGCTTGCCCGCGACCTTGGTCAGCTCATGAGGCTTCAGGTCAATCCGGCTTTCGCCCATCGTCCCGCAGCGCTTGCACAACTGGGTCTGAATTCCCGTTTTCGTACAAGTTGCTTCCGTTTTCACTGTACGGCTTTCTTCATCCCAATCATGTCCGTCATAATAGTCCTCGCAGATATTTGCCAATACCTTTTGGGTCGTTCCTGCCTCAATTTCATTTGTTCCAGCGGCGGCGATGCGTCCCACCGCTTTCATTCCGGCATTCTTTTCTGCATCAAAGGAACAAGACATCGTTTTCCCCTGATTATCTACCGCAATGAATCCACCAAACAGAGAGTTATTCGTAATCGCTCCGGCAGCATGGCTGTTCTGAATCGTAGTATTCTTTCCCATCGATCCAACAAAGCCGCCCATATCGATGTTGAAAGGCTTTGTTATCATACAGATAACATCTCCAAATGCGACACAGTTCTTAATCTCAATAGCGTCTGATACTCCCGCGCTATCTACCACACCTACAAAGCCGCCAACCGTAGCACTATAAGCTTTAATCTCCACATCACTGGCACACCTTTTCAGCTTACTGCCAAGCTCCAAATTGCCAGCAAAACCGCCAACGGAAGACCACGGGTTGTCGCTGGCAATCTTTCCTTCTGCCTTGCAGTCGATGTAGCTTCCCATTTGTCCGCTACCAACAAACCCGCCAACTTCCCCACTGCAATTTGTTATGGTGACATTGGCCGTACAATTGCGAAAGCGACCAGATGTTTCTCTCCCGACCACGCCGCCAATCGCTATAGAAGCATGATCATCCTCTTTTTCCCCACCAACAAAACCGCTGATGTGGCAGTTTTCTACGCGGCTCTCCTTTGTTCCCAAGCAGCCAGACAGAATGCCGACACCTTCTGGTGCTCCAAGCGCGTTCGCTGCCGCCTTTGTTGTCACATAGGCATCTGTAATGGTCAAGTTCTTGATATAACGACCAGCATAGTGTCCAAAGAGTCCCGCACTGTATTTCTCCGTGCTCTCGTCAACATAAAGTCCGGTAATGGTCTTTCCATTTCCGTCCAGATTCACTTCACAGAGATGGAACGTAGCAGACTCGGCTCCGTTTCCTTGCCAGTCTTCAGCCTCCGATCCGCTGCCAATGGGAATCCAACGGTGCGCGCTCAAGTCGATATTGTCGTTCAGGATAAAGAACTCATCCGTGTGTTTTCTTTCTTCCTTTCCCGTATTCACATCCGCCGCCAGCTTAGCAAGCTGCTCCGGCGTTGCGATTTGATAGGGGTCCTCCTCCGTGCCGCTGCCGCCGGCAAATGCGTCCGCCGCATACTCCGTCCAGATGCCCTCCGGGATCGCAGGTGCAGCCAGCGCCGCCATTGGCAGCAGGCTCAAAATCAAACATAACGCAAGCAGGATGCCCGCAAGTTTCTTTCCGGTTTTCATGCTCGTCTTCCTCCTAAGTTTCTTCAAAATCCGAGCGCCGCAGCGCTCTTTCTCCGCCAACATCATACCACATTCCGATATGGAATTGCAATCATTTCCAAATAGATTTCATAAAAAGGCGGCCGCCGGTTTCCCGGCGGCCACCTTGCAGATCATCAGACATTTTCTTCCTTCAGCGTTTCCACGGGATTGTCCCTGCGGAGCTTCCCGACGGCGTAGAGCATGGAGACAAACACCACAAGGAACACCGACACCACGGCGACGAGAACGCTCATCCACGGCAGCCGGAAGCTGCTGCTGCTGATCTCCCCTGCGGCGCGCCAGATCAGATAGGCCACGCCCGCCGACAGCGGCAGACTGATCGCCAGCGCCCGCAGTCCGTAGAGCAGACATTCATAGCCCATCATGCGGTAGATGCCGCCCTGCGTCATGCCCACCGAGCGCAGCATTGCAAAGTCGCGGCGGCGCAGCGCCACATTGGTCGAGATGGTGTTGAACACATTTGCCACGCAGATCAGGGAAATCAGCGTGATGAAGCCGTAGGAGAACACGCGGATAATCGTCAGAACGTTGCGCATATTGCGCTCCGTCTCGTGCGCGTCCAGAAGGTCGTCCTCGCGGAAGCCGGGATCCGCCTTTTGCAGAGCCGTAATCATGGTTTCGTGCGCCTTTTCCATATTGGAGGCGGTCACATACACGCCAACGTAAGGATCCTCCTCCGGCAGGGCGGACATCGGCAGGTACAGCGCGAGGCCATAGGAGGCGGCGGTGTTGATTTTCGATTCTCCCATCGTCGCGCCGAAGCGGAACTTCTCGGTCACCGCCGGACGAACCATGCTCTCCGGCTCGGAGGATGCTTCGTGCGTTTGCCAGTAGATGTCCTGCAAATTCTGCACATATTCCGCCGTCCAGGAGCCGTCCTCCTGCGAGTAGGCGCCCGTCATTCTATAGCCGGGGATTCCGTCGGGCAAAAAAATCGCCAGCTCCTGCACCCCGCTGTCTAGGACGCTTCCGGCATAGGTGCGCCGGCTGTTTTCGGTTGGAGTATAATAGACCTGCCGGATATAATTCTGCAAAACGGGGCTTCCGCTCTCCGGGGAGATTCCCGCCTCGGCGCAGACGGCGGCATAGGTCGTCTCATCCAGATAGGTCAGCATGACATAGAGCTCCGTCTCCACGCGGTTGCCGTACCGGTCGTCGCTGTATTGCAGATACTCCTCCGAGAAGGCATCCTTCATCGGAACGACCGTGCTGCTCTTCTCAACGCTGCACCACGCCTCGCGGATGCCTTCGCCGCCGCGCAGCGTCTCGGCAAGCGCCTGTGCATCCCGCAGGGGCATTTTTTCCATAAAATAGGCGTAGTCATAGCTGCTCACATCGACCGCATCCGCCGCCGAGTCCGTCAGGTACATCCCGTAGGTACTGGCGGAGACAAACAGCAGCACGCTCATGGCAAGAGAGAGAATGGTCGCGCGGTACTTTTTCCGGCTGCGGTGGAAATACTTTTTCGAAAGCATCCCCGGCAGACCGAACAGCCGGTAGGCCAGCTTGCCGGAGGAAGGCCTGCGTCCCATTTTGATGTCGCGGCTCTGGCGGATGGCCTCGATGGCCGTCACGCGCATGGCGCGCCGCGCCGGGAGCATGGCGGAAATACGCACGGTCAGAAAGCCCACTGCGGCCGCAACGGCAAGCGCAGGCAGAGAAACCGAAAAGCGCAGCGGAATCGTTTCGCCGAGCAGGCTCTCCATCCGGTCGCCCAGCAGCAGGAAAGTCACCCACATTCCCCCGCAGCCGGCGAGCAAGCCCAACGGAATGCCGATCAGGCTGACGGTCTGGGCCTCGTAAATTACCGTTTTGCGAAGCTGCTTTCTCGTCGCACCGACGGAGGACAGAAGGCCGAACTGCTTCGTCCGCTCGCTGACGGAGATGGAGAAGGCGCTGTAGATCAGGCTGACCGAGCCGACCATGATCATGGCGAACAGGATCGCGGCAAAGCGGTACATACTGCGGTCAAGGTTGCCGTAGCGCATATTACCCTTCATACGCAGGTAGCTCCAGTTGTATTCCGGTTCGCCTGCGCTGCGCGCCTGATATCTGGCGGCGTAGGCGTCCAGCGCCTCCGTCTTGGCCGATTTGGTCTGCACGAAAACGTCATACAGTCCCGTGGAGACGCCCTCGCCCACGGTCAGGGCGGTGTAGCCCGGCCCGATAAAGGACTCAAAGCCCGGCCGCCGGTAGGTGCCGACAACGGTATAGCTGCGCGTCTGCCGCGGGGCAAACACCTCGCCTTCCTGATATGCCGTGTCCTGGCCGACCATTCTGCCGTCCTGCATCCGGTCGCCCAGCGCGAGCGTCAGCTCCTCGCCCACACGCGCAAGCGTCGGCAGGTGGTCGGGCAGCAGGATCTCCTGTGCCGTTTCCGGCATCCGGCCGCTCGTCAGATGCACCGGCAAGAGCTCGGAAAAATTCCCGCTCACGGACAGCAGATAGACATAGCGGTCATTGCGCAGCTCCGCATTTTCCGGCCTTGCATAGCCGAGATACTCTCCGCTTGCAAGCTGCTTCGTGTCGGAATCGACGCGCATCTCGGTCAGCGCCTCGGCCTGCACGGAGGAAAAGGCAAGGCAGTAGCTGCCGTTTTCATAGGCGTCGACCCGCGCCATATGTCCGTAGAGCGTGGAGATGGCAGTCGTGACGGCCGTGAACATCGCAACCGACAGGATGACGCCGATGATGGTCACCAGCGTGCGGGTGCGGTTTTTCTTCATGGATTTCACGGCAACGGTACGGAAGATCTTCATTTCCGGATCACCTCATCGCGCGTGATGCGGCCGTCCTCGATGGCAATGATGCGGTCGGCCTGCAAGGCAATGGATTCGTCGTGCGTGATGACGATCAGCGTCTGCCCGTAGCGGCGGTTGGAGAGCTTGAGCAGCTCCACAATCTCCTGAGAATTTTTGCTGTCGAGGTTGCCGGTCGGCTCGTCCGCCAGCACCACGGATGGCGCGTTCATCAGCGCCCGGC
>CAKUMR010000047.1 GCA_934667865.1 uncultured Oscillospiraceae bacterium
GAGTACGACATGACACTCTCTGAAAAATCTGCATATCTGA
The DNA here is from genome assembly GCA_934667865.1 of uncultured Oscillospiraceae bacterium. The sequence continues at coordinate 41 of CAKUMR010000047.1, forward strand.
AGGGCTTGATGGACGGCCTGAATCTCAGCAAGGAAACGCCGGAGGGCAAGATGATCTCCGGAATCGTTGATCTGCTGCAGGACATGACCTCTTCCATCAGCGATCTGGAGGAAAACGCGATCGCGGTTTCCGACGAGCTCGACGAAATCGAGGATGATCTGGATGCCATCGAAGAATTCCTGATGGACGAAGATGACGACGAGGATGAGGATGACGACGATGATGTCATCGACTTCGCTGACGACAATGGCGATGATTTCTCCTATGACGAGGACGCCACCTATGAGGTGACCTGCCCGAAGTGCGGCGAAACCACGACCGTCGATGAGCAGACCCTCCTCAATGAGTCGATCCACTGCCCGAAGTGCGGCGAGCTGCTCGAATTTGAGTTTGACGCCGACGACGAGCTGTAATTTAGTTCTATTATTAAGACACCCTCCGGCTTCGCCGAAGGGTGTCTTTCTGCAACACACAAAAAACAGCCCCGCCGTATTCTTGTACGGTGGGGCTGCAATCTTGTTATTTCTTTTTCGGGCGGAAGGCGGCGTTCAAGATCAGAACGCACAGCATGATGAGGAGAATGACAATGAAGATCGCGCCCCAGCCCTGTCCCATGAGCTTGAGGGATTCTTTCCACGTGGCGGGACGTTCGGCGACCTCTGCGGCCGCGGCGAGAAATGAAAACAGCATGACATGAACCTCCTTAGTGGATCAGATAGACCAGACTCATAATCAGGCCGCCTGCGATGACGGACGCGATCTGGCCGGAAACATTCACGCCGATGGTGTGCATCAGCAGGAAATTCTGCGGGTCTTCCTTCAGGCCCATCTTGTGCACAACGCGCGCGGACATTGGGAATGCGGAAATACCGGCCGCGCCGATCATGGGATTGAGCTTCTTACCCTTCGGAAGGAAGAGGTTGATGAACTTGGCGACCAGAACGCCGCCCGCGGTGTCAAAGATGAAGGCGACCAGGCCGAGGCCCATAATCATCAGGGTTTCCAATCGGAGAAATTCATTTGCGTTCATCTTGACGGCGATCGTGATGCCGAGGAAGATGGTGACAAGATTGGCCAGCACCTTCTGCGCGGTTTCGGAGAGGGAGTTCAGCACGCCGCATTCACGGATGAGATTGCCGAACATCAAAAAGGCAATCAGCTCCACCGCCTTGGGCGCAAAGATGCCGGTAATGATGGTGATAACGATGGGGAATAGAATCTTCGTCGTCTGGGAAACGCTCTTCGGCTCGTAGGGCATTCGAATCATGCGTTCCTTTTTCGTGGTAAGCAGCTTGATCACGGGCGGCTGGACGATGGGAACAAGCGCCATGTAGGAATAGGCAGCGACCGTGATTGCACCGATGTAGCCGCTCTTGAGGGCGTTGGCCACGACGATGGAGGTCGGGCCGTCCGCTGCGCCGATGATGGCGATGGACGCGGCGTCGTTGATATTGAAGCCGCAGAGACTTGCCATGAAGAAAGTGAAGAAAATGCCGAACTGCGCGGCAGCGCCGAAGATCATCAGCTTCGGATTGGAAAGCAGCGGCCCGAAGTCGATCATCGCGCCGATGCCGATGAAAAGAACCAGCGGGAATAACTCATTGACAATGCCGTTATTGTAGAGCAGCTCCAGCGTTTTCAGATTCTCAATCTCACCTGCGGCATTGACAATGCCGGGCAGGTTCATGATGATCGCGCCGAAGCCGATGGGCAGGAGCAGGGAAGGCTCCATATCCTTTACGATCGCCAGATAGATCAGCACGCCGCCGATCACCCACATGATCAGCAGCTTCCACGCGCCGCTGACAAAGAGGTTTTGCAGATTTTCAAACAGTACTTCCAAAACAGCTCCTCCTAGTTTTCGTTGGGAAGATTTTTACAGGCAAAGGCAGCAAGATATTTGCTGACCTCGTCAATATCATAATTTTATTTGAATGACGGAAAAATGTCAAGTATTTTACCTGTTTTTTACATTGCAGCATGGCCGAATAGATTTGCGAATGGACAAACGGATGAATTTGTGATAGAATAACAAAAATAGGGCAAAGGAGCGCTGCGCAGATGAAAACCGAGGTTCTGGGCGTTTTCTATGACAATGTAACAATGGACGAAGCCCTCGGCCTGATGCGGAAGCTGTTGGAAAACGGTCTGCCCGCCTACTGTGTCACGCCCAATGCGGAGATCGCCTATGAAGCGCTGAAAAACGATCGTCTGCGGACGCTCATCAACAAAGCCGGCCTCGTCCTGCCGGACGGCGCAGGCGTGGTGCTTGCATCCAAGCTCGTGCGCGCGCCGCTCAAGCAGAAGGTTGCAGGCTTTGATTTTGCGATGCAGATGCTCCCTTATCTTGCGGAAACCGGCAAGCGCCTGTATCTGCTCGGCGGCAAGCCCGGTATTGCGGAGCTCGCTGCGGAAAAGCTGCGCCAGAGCTATCCGTCGCTCTGCATCTGCGGCACGGCGGACGGATATTTTAAGGAGGATGAAGCAGCCGTCCGGAAGCTGCGCGAAGCAAAGCCGGACGTCGTGTATGTCTGCCTTGGTGCGCCGAAGCAGGAGTACTTTATGCAGAGCCACTTGGTTCCGTCCGGCGCGAAGCTGATGATTGGTCTGGGCGGAACGCTGGATATCATCGCCGGAACGCTCAGACGCGCACCCAAATGGATGCAGAAGCTGCAATTGGAGTGGCTTTACCGCCTGATTTGTGAGCCACGGCGCATCGGAAGAATGATGTGCCTTCCGAAATTTGTCTTTGCAGCCCTGAAAAAGAGATGGAAAGGATAGTGCTTTAATGGGAAAGCTGATCGTATTTGAAGGAACGGACGGCTCCGGTAAATCCACACAGTTCAAGCTGCTTACCGCGCGGCTTCAGGCCGAAGGGGTAGACTTCCGCACCATGGTGTTTCCGCAATACTCAGAGCCATCCTCAGCCCTCATCCGGATGTATCTGGGCGGTGAATTCGGTACGAAGCCGTCAGATGTCAATGCCTATGCGGCCTCGACCTTCTACGCCGTCGACCGCTATGCGTCATACCGGAAAATCTGGAAAGACTACTACCGCCACGGCGGCCTGATGCTTTCCGACCGCTACACGACCTCCAACGCCGTCCATCAGGCATCAAAAGAACCGGCGGAGCGCCGTGAGGAGTTCTTCCAATGGCTTCAGGACTTTGAATACAACCGGCTGGAACTTCCAAAACCCGATCTCGTCATATATCTTGACGTTCCCACGGAGCTGACGGACGAAATGCTCCGCAAGCGCGAAACGCGCACGCACACACACGCGGATATCCACGAGCAGAATATGGATTATCTGCGCCAGTGCCGCGAGGTCGGCATGGACGCCGCACGGCACTATGGCTGGAGCATCATCCACTGTGCAAAGGACGGAAAAATGCGCACAATAGACGACATCCACACTGAGATCTACGCGCTGGTCAAGCGCTGTCTGGAGGAATTATAATGGTATACATCATTCTTGGAACCGGCTTTGAAGAGGCGGAGGCAATCATTCCCGGTGATTTGCTGCGCCGCGCCGACGGTGCTGGCCAGCCTCGGCATCACAGACGGTAAGCGCGCGGTTTGCTACCCCGGCATGGAATCCGAGATGGGCAGCGCGCAGATGCTTACCTGCGGCGCTGTGACGGACGGGCACGTGATCACCGGCCGCGCGGCAGGAACGGCCTTTGACTTTGCACTGGAGCTGATCCGGGCGCTGTGCGGCGAGGACACCGCACAACAGGTGGCCTCCGGCATCGTTTACAGACAGGAGGGATAATATGTCTGACCGAAACAGAGATTTTGACGAATACGGAGATTCCTCCGAATATTATAATATAGACCCCGATCCGCAGGAGGGTGCGCCGGAGGCGCAGGCGGACGATTTTAACCCGGATTTCGGCGACGCCTTTGACGATTACGGCGAGTACGATGACGAAGAAGCCTACACGGAGGAACCGGAAGTGCCGCAAAAGAAAAAGCAGCGCCGCCGCAGAAAGCGCATCGTGCCGCTGTACCTGAAGATTCTGATTTATATCGTTGCCGTTTCTCTGCTCTCCGTCGGCCTCGGTTTTGCCGCGTGGGAATGTGCTGAGGATGTTCTGGCCTTTGGCCGGTCGTCCGATACGGTGCAGGTCACGATCGAAGACGGTGCGACGCTGGACGACATCGCGCAGATGCTTCAGGATCAGGGCCTGATCAAGTATCCGTGGCTCTTCAAGCTCTACTGTAATTTCACCCACTCCGCCGATTCCATGTCGCCCGGCACGTATCAATTACAGTATAACTATGACTATCACGCTCTCAACAGTGGGATGCGTAAGAACAGCGCGAATCGGACAGAGGTTACGGTCACAATTCCGGAAGGCAAGACCTGCGCACAGATTTTTAGCCTGATGGAGGAAAAGGGTGTCTGTACCGCCGACGAGCTGAAAAAGTGCGCTGCGGAAACGGAATTCGACTACTGGTTCTTAGAAAGCATCCCCTACGGGCAGGAGAACCGGCTGGAGGGCTTCCTTTTCCCGGACACCTACTATTTCTATCTGAACGATGACGCGGAGCGCGTGCTGAACAAGCTCCTTACCAACTTCAACCGCAAATTCTCCGACGATGCGAAGGCGCAGCTGGAAACGCTGAATGCAGCTCTTGCCGACCGTCTGGCCGCGCGTGGCTATGACGAAAGCTATATTGAGTCGAACAGGATGACGATTTATCGTCTGATCACGGTTGCTTCCATGGTGGAGAAGGAAACCGCCGGTGCAAATGAGAGCGCAAACATCGCCTCTGTGATTTATAACCGCCTGTGCAAGCCGGCAGAGTATCCTTTCCTGAATATCGACGCCACCGTGATTTATGGTCTTGGCGGCATTACCGGCGCTCTGACCTATGAGCAGACGCAGATCGACGGCCCGTACAACACCTACACCCGTCAGGGACTGCCCGCCGGCCCGATCTCCAACCCCGGCCTGAACAGCATCTCCGCCGCCCTGAATCCGGCCGATACAAGCTATTATTTCTATGCGCTGGATGAATCTACGGGCTATCACCACTTCTCTGAAACCTACGACGAGCACAACCGCTTCCTGGAGAGTCAGAATGGCTAAGCCGGAGCTGCTGGCTCCCGCAGGGGATATGGAGCGTCTGAAAATGGCGGTTCTCTACGGTGCGGACGCGGTATATCTTGCCGGAACGAGCTTCGGGATGCGCTCCTTTGCGGGCAACTTTTCCCCGGAGGAGCTTCCGGAGGCCGTGGGCTATGCGCACGCCCATGGGGTGAGGGTTCATGTCACGGTCAATACCATGCCGCGCGGCAATGAGCTTCCGGCACTTCCGGCGCATTTGGAGCTTCTGAATGAGTGCGGCGTGGATGCGCTGATTATCGCCGATCTCGGTGTGTTTCGGATGGCGGAGAAGTATGCGCCGCGCTGTGAGCGCCATGCTTCCACGCAGGTGAGCATTGCAAACGCCGCCTGCGCCTCGGCATGGTACGAGCTTGGCGCGAAGCGCGTCGTTCTCGCGCGGGAGCTTTCTCTGGAGGAGATCCGCGCCATCCGCCAGAACACGCCGCCCGGTTTGGAGATCGAAACCTTCGCGCACGGCGCGATGTGCGTTTCCTATTCCGGACGCTGCCTGCTCTCGAACTACATGACCGGACGCGACAGCAATCGCGGCGCCTGTGCCCAGCCCTGCCGCTACCAGTATGCGCTGATGGAGGAAAAGCGCCCCGGCGAATATTTCCCCGTATTTGAGGACGAAAAGGGCACCTATATCATGAATTCCCGCGATATGTGCATGATCGACCATATTGCGGAGCTGATGGACGCCGGCGTGGACTGCCTGAAAATCGAGGGCCGCGCAAAGTCCGCCTACTATGCCGCCATCGTCACCGGCGCCTACCGCCATGCGATTGATGCCGCTGCTGCCGGGCAGCCGCTTGACCCCGTCTGGCGCGACGAGGTGGAGCACGTTTCCCACCGGCACTATTCGACCGGCTTTTTCTTCGGCCAGCCGGGACAGTATTATCAGAATTCCCGCTATATCCGTCAGTGGCAGGTCTGTGCCATTGTGACAGACTGCGACGCAGAGGGAAACGCTACGCTGTCGCTGCGCAATAAATTTGCGGCAGGGGAGCCCGTGGAGCTGGTCGGCCCGGATTTCAAGCCGATCGCTTTCCCGGCACCCATGATGCAGGATATGGACGGAAATGAGCTGGCGCAGCCGCGTAACCCGCAGATGCTCTTCCGGATGCGCCTGCCGAAGCAGGCTCCGGCGTTCAGTATTCTGCGCCATGCGGTGGAGCTTTCCGCCGAATAATAAATAACCCCCACCGGAATATCGGTGGGGGTGCCGTGAATCAGCCGTGGCAGCCTGAAGCTGCCACGGCCTTTTTGCAGGAATTTCATACTAGAATCTGTTAAAAAGCTTGAAAAGCTTTTTATAGCGCCGAAGTCACGTCAGATTCTGCATGAGACGGCGCAGCGTGCATTCGCACGATGCGAGTGTGCGTAGCACACGGGATTCTTGATTCAATATTTTAATCAAGAATCAGTATCAGAGTTCTTTTGCGAGAGTGCCGCTGCTGACCGGCTCCAGCCATGCGCCGTCGCCGCTGCCGCGCATCTTATAGCACTGCGAAGCCTGCGGGACCTGCATGGGACGGTTTTTTTCGCAGCCCTTCGTTCTGATACTGGTTTTCAGGCAGGAGGGCGTGTTGCCGGAGAAAACTCTTTTCCCGGTTACGGAGTTCCAGATGTCCGCTGCGAAGCTGGCGCAGTTGTAGGTCACGCGCCAGCGGTTTTTGCTGTTGATCTGGCTGCTGACGCTCCGGAGCTGCGAGGCGGTGATGGTCTGTGTCAGGGAAACACGGCCGGATGCGCCGTATTTGTCCGCGCAGTAGGCCTCGACGTTGTAGTAAACGCCCTCACCGTCCTTGCGGGTGTACTTGAAAATCCCGACGGAAACCGCCTCGCCGGGTGCCAGAACGTACTTGCCGACGACGATCTGTTCGTCGGAAATGTTCTCAAAATACAGCCACGAATGACCGGTGTCAAAGGCGTGGGCCGTATAGGAGAAGATGGACATTCTGGCGACCGCCTGCTCCGCACCGGCGGCCAGCGCCGGTGTGAATACGGAAAGGAGCAGGGTCACGGCAAGAAGAAGCGCGAAGACGAGATGTAACGACTTTTTCATAGGTATTCCTCAATTATCTATATTTTTATGGGGAAAATCAGCAGCTTCTGCGCCTCCTGCGCAGAATGAGGAGAATGGCCATTCCGGCAAACGCCGTGCAGCCGAGCAGAAGCGCGGCGGAAAGGCTGCCGGTAGAAATGCCGGTGACGGGGATCTCCTGACGAAGATAGTAGATGTCGATGGTGTTTTCTCCCTCAAGCATGGGAAGCTCCTGAGGCCATGTCTGCGCAGAGTACGTCACACCGTTCATCACGACCTTTTCAAGCTGATAGCCTGCTGGCAGCGTCTGCTGCACGGAAAGTGAGAAGCTCTTGCAGGCCGGCAGATTCTGTACGCCGGCAGACTGCCCGTTGGCAAGAGAATAGGGAAGTGTACCGCTGTGCTCTGCACTGTAGCCCGTGTAGCTTACCGTGCCGGTAAAGGGCAGGTCGAGATTTGCATACCGCCCGCCGACGTGCATACCCACCTGTAGCGCGGAAAGAGCCGGGGCGTATACAACATCCACAACTGCATTTCCGTCC
>CAKUMR010000048.1 GCA_934667865.1 uncultured Oscillospiraceae bacterium
CATGACCTCCTCGATGCGCGCATCGAGCCGGTCGATCTTGTTGATGACGACAATGACCTTGTGGCCCAGCTCCAGCGCCTTTTGCAGCACGAAGCGGGTCTGGGGCATGGGGCCTTCCGCCGCGTCCACCAGCAGGATGACGCCGTTGACCATCTTGAGGATGCGTTCCACCTCGCCGCCGAAGTCGGCGTGACCCGGCGTGTCGACGATGTTGATCTTCGTGCCCTTATAGTGCACGGCGGTGTTTTTGGCAAGGATGGTGATGCCGCGCTCGCGCTCCAGATCGCCGGAGTCCATGACGCGGTCGACGACCGTCTGATTTTCGCGGTAGATGCCGCTCTGCTTGAGCATCTCGTCGACCAGCGTGGTCTTTCCGTGGTCAACGTGAGCGATAATTGCAATATTTCTGATGTTTTTCTGATCGTACATACCGTACATTCCCTTCTGTCTGGCGGCCTCGCCGCAAATGAATATGATAGGATTCTCATTCAACTGTAAAATATACCACATAAGTCCGGGAATCGCAAGTAAAAACCGCGGATTTCCGCGAAAAAGTTCGCAGCCCCCGCGGGTTTTTACAAATTGTTCACCCAAACCGGGAAATTGCGGCTATAATAAAGGAAAACGGGAAAGGCCCCGGCTTCCGGGGCAGAGAGAAAGAGGGGGAAATTCCATGGCAAAAACCGTACTTATCGTTGAGGACGACCGCAATATTGCCGATCTTCTCCGGCTGTATCTGGAAAAGGAGGGCTACGAGGTCGTGATCGCCCTCGACGGCCTGAAGGGCGTGGAGAAATTCCGCGAGGTGCATCCCAGCCTGGTGCTGCTGGACGTGATGCTGCCCGGCATGGACGGCTGGGGCGTGTGCCGCACCATCCGCTCGGAGTCCAAAACGCCCATCATCATGCTGACGGCCAAGAGCGAAACCGAGGACAAGGTGTCCGGCCTCAAGCAGGGCGCCGACGACTATATCACCAAGCCCTTTGAGATGAAGGAGGTCCTTGCGCGCATCGAGGCCGTCCTGCGACGCAGCGGCATCGAGCCGGAAAAGGCCGCCCGCAAGCTGGTGTTCGACAAGCTCATCATCGACATGGATGCCTTTGAGCTGACGGTGGACGGCAAAAAAGTCCCCACGCCGCCGAAGGAGATGGAGCTTCTGTACCATCTGGCCTCCACGCCAAACCGTGTCTACACCCGCAACCAGCTTCTCGATGAGGTCTGGGGCTTCGACTATTTCGGCGACACCCGCACGGTGGACGTACACATCAAGCGCCTGCGCGAAAAGCTGGAGGGCGTTTCCGACCAGTGGGAGCTGAAAACCGTCTGGGGCGTCGGCTATAAGTTCGAGGTGAACCCGAAATGAACACCACCTTCCGGCGGCAGCTCACGCTGATGCTGTGCATCCTGCTGGCGGCGACCATCCTGCTGGGGCTGGCCTTCTGGTTTGTCTTTGACCGCTACGCGGCACGCAAGCAGGAAACCTCGCTGCAAAGCACCGCCGACACGGTCGCCTCGCTGACGCAGTTTTATTCCTCGACCCTGTCCATGTATCTGGACTGGGACTTCCGGCTGACCCTCTCGGCCGCCTCCGGCGCGTCGAAAAATGATGTGCTGCTGTGTACGACGGACGGGCAGGTCTTTCTGTGCGCGCAGGACGTGCAGGACTGCGAGCATATCGGAAAGAAGCTCAGTGAGTCTGCCGTAGAAGAAATCACAAAGCAGGGCAGCGCCGGCATAGACGACGCTGCGACGCTTCTCTACGGCGAAAAGCGGCTGGCCGTCGCGACCGCCGCCTATTCCTCCGACGGGACGCTCCTGTGTATCGTCGTCGCCTCGATGAAGCGCGCAGATCTGTCCGCCTTGACGGGCGGGACGCTGCGGCTGTTCATCCTGACGGCGCTGGCCGTCTTTCTGGTCGCGCTTCTGGCCATGCCCTACCTCACCCGCCGCGAGACCAAGCCCATCAAGGACATGGCCGCCGCCGCGCGCCAGCTTGCGCACGGCAATCTCTCCGTCCGTGTGCCGACGGGCTACCAGAATGAGGAGATGGAGGAGCTGGCCGTGGCCTTCAACAACATGGCCGCGTCCGTCCAGAATTCGGAGACCATCCGGCAGGAGTTCGTCGCCAACGTCAGCCACGAGCTGAAAACGCCCATGACCACGATCGCGGGCTACCTCGACGGGATGCTCGACGGCACCATTCCGCCGGAAAAGCACCGCACTTATATGGAGCTGGTTTCCACGGAGGTGCGCCGCCTGTCCCGCCTCGTGCGCAATATGCTCGATGTTGCACGGCTGAAGGATCAGGGCATCCCGCCCGACAAGCTGACCGACTTTGACATCTGCGAGGAGGCCGGGCAGGCACTGCTGAGCTTCGAGCAGCGCATCAACCAGAAGCACCTCAACGTGGACATTGATATGCCGGAGTTCGGCCTGACCGTCCACGCCTTTGCCGACGCGGTGTCGCAGGTGATCTACAACCTGCTGGACAACGCCGTGAAGTTTATTGACGACGGCGGCACCCTGAGCATCCACGCCCGGCCGCAGGGCGGCAAGGCCGTCGTGAGCGTCGCCAACACCGGCCCGACGATCGACCCGGCGGAGCTGCCGCTGATCTTCGACCGCTTCCACAAGACGGATAAGAGCCGCTCCACTGACCGCGACGGTGTGGGGCTGGGCCTTTACATCGTCAAGACCATCGTTCTCGCCCATGGCGAGGACATCTACGTCACCAGCCGTGACGGAAAAACGGAATTTACCTTCACCATGCCGCTGAAGAAATAGCGGCAGGCGACCCCAAAGGAGGTGTGCAGCTATGGATGATTTGACGCCGATGGACCCGGAATACCGCGAAGCGCCGCCGGAAGCCCCGCAGGAAACGCCCTGCTATTACGGCACCGGCCGCCAGCCGGAAAAGCGCCCGTCGCATTTCCCGATCATTCTCGTCCTGATCTGCCTGCTGACGCTGGCAAATCTCGTCACCGTATTTGCACTTCTTGAACTCAAACGAACCCAGACGGTGCAGAATCCCTCTGCCAAGGGCGACGACGAGCTCGTCGCCGTTCTGCCCTCGCAGGACCCGCAGACCGGCACAGACAGTCTGCAAGGCACGTCCGAAGGTGAGCAGATGGTCCTGCACGCATCCGACGGCGCGCTTTCGCTGCGCGAGCTGTACCAGAAAGTCATGCCCGGCGTTGTGACCGTGCTGGCCGGGGACGACCGCGCCGGAGCCGGCGTGGTGCTCACCGCCGACGGCTATATCATCACCAACGCCCGCACGGTGCAGTCCAATGCCGCGCTGCGCATCCGCACGAACGACGGCGATGTCTGCGACGCGCGCCTCATCGGCGCCGACAGCGCCAGCGATCTTGCCGTCCTGAAGGCAGACGGCGTTGCCTTGACCCCGGCGGAATTCGGCGATTCGGACGAATTGCAGCCGGGCGACAGCGTTGTGGCCATCAGCAACCCCTTCGGGCAGGAGCTGAGCGCGACCATGTCGCAGGGCATCATCGCCGCGGTGAATGATAACATCGAGCTGTCCGGGCGGCAGATCAGCATCCTGCAGACCGATGCCGCGCTGGATGCCGCCAATGCCGGCGGGCCGCTGTTCAATGCCTGCGGGCAGGTAATCGGCTTCAACGTCGACCGTGTCGGCTCGCTGGTGTCCTACGAAACGGTGTCCGGCATCGGCTTTGCCATCCCCACGCGGGACGCGAAGGCCATTGTGATGGAGCTGATTGCCGACGGCCGGGCTTCCGGTCGCGTCACCCTAGGCCTGACGGTCATGGACATCCCCTCCGGAGCGCGCGTCTTCTGGAAGCTGCCCTACGGCGTGATGGTGTACAGCATTGAGCCCGACAGCGCGGCCTACCGCGCGGGTCTGCGCCGGGGCGATGTGATCTTGCAGCTGGACGATAGCGCCGTGCAGAATGCGGAGGATTTTGATTCTGCGCTGAGCGCGTATCAGGCCGGGCAGACCGTGCGGGTGTTCATCTACCGCGGTGGCAGCCGGTACTATGCGGATCTCGTCTTGCAGGATGCGAAAAGTGCATGAAAAACCACGGGTCGAAAGACCCGTGGTTTTTTGTTCTGATTTTCAAATATACTGCTGCTTGATCACGTCGATGACGCCGCGCGTCGTCAGACGCAGGGTCGGAATGACCGGCAGCGACATGAACGACAGCGTCATGAAGGGGTCAATACCGCGGGAAACGCCCATCTCAAAGGCAAGCTCCTTCGCACGCTCCAGCTTTTCGTTGACCGTGACGAGGCTTTCCTCGCTCATGATACCTGCAATCTCCAGCACCACGCCGCCGAGCAGCTTTCCGTCCTCGACGACGGCGATGCCGCCGTGATGCTCCACGATGGCATTGGCCGCGCAGGCCATATCCTCCTCGTTCGTGCCGACGACGATGATATTGTGCGAATCGTGGGAAATGGAGGTGGCGACCGCGCCGCGCTTGAGGCCGTAGCCCTGTAAATAGCCAAGGCCGATGTGATGCGTGTTCTTATGCCGCTCGATGACGGCGATTTTCAGAATGTCCTTTTCGACATCCACGCCGCTGGCATAGCCGTTGTCCGTGGAAACGATCTCTCCTGGCACCAGACCGATCACGCCGCGCGGGCGCTCATCCTTGAAGTCCTCCGCGCTCAGATGCGCCACATGGAAGGTGTCGTGCGCGCGCTTGACCAGATAGTCGTCGATCTCCGGCGCGGGGAAGTCCTGCACCTCGCCGTTCTTGCAGGTCAGAACGCCCTTCTTGTAGACCAGCTCGACGTTGAAGCTCTCAAAGCTGTCGATGATCGCGAAGTCCGCCAGATAGCCGGGCGCGATCGCGCCGCGGTTGTTCAGCGCGAAGTAGCGCGCGGGGTTGTGGCAGGCGGTCTTGACCGCGACGATGGGGTCGACGCCGTAGGAGATGGCCTTTTTGATAATATAGTCGATGTGACCCTTTTCCAGCAGGTCGTTGGGGTGCTTGTCATCGGTGCAGAACATACAGCGGTCGTAATACGGCTGCTTGAGCAGATCGACCAGCGCCTCCAGATTCTTCGCGGCTGTACCGTCGCGAATCATGATGAACTGGCCGTTGCGCAGCTTGGCCATGGCATCCTCGATGTCCGAGCATTCGTGGTCGGAATAGACGCCCGCGGCGATGTAGGCCGCAAGATCCTTGTCGCGGATACCGGGCGCGTGGCCGTCGATCTTCTTGTGATGCGCCTGCGCCGCGACGATCTTGGAAATGACCTCCGCGTCGCCGTTGATCACGCCGACGAAATTCATCATCTCGGCAAGACCCTGCACGCGGCCGTGCTCATAGAACGAGTCGATCGCGCGGTAGTCAAGGTTCGCGCCGGACTCATCCAGCGGCGTTGCCGGAACGCAGCTCGGCAGCATGAAGCGCACGTCGATGGGCAGGCCCTCGGTGGCCTGGAGCATATAGTCGATGCCGTCGGTGCCCATGACGTTGGTGATCTCATGGGGGTCGGTAATGACCGTGGTCGTGCCGTGCGGCAGGACGGCTCTGGCGAATTCCTTGGGGGAAACCAGCGAGGATTCCAGATGGATATGTGCGTCGACGAAGCCGGGGCAGACGATCTTGCCGCTGACGTCGACCTCCGTTTCGCCCTCGTAGCTGCCCATGCCGACGATCTGACCCTTGGCGACGGCAATGTCGCCCTGACACAGCTCATTGGAAAAGACATTGACATACGTGGCGTTCTTCAGAACCAGATCCGCCTTTTTCCGTCCGGCGGCGACGTCCACGAGATGCTGCTTTTTCATCAGCTTGCGCTGAATTCGAGCGGCGTAAGTTTCATTTTGTACTGCCATAGACACATCATCCTTTCTGAATTCCACATCAGGCGACGAATCGCGTCAGGTTGGTATTGCATTCATCTTATCACAAAAGCCCTGATTTGTCCAAACGGAAAAGTGTACAAATTTCTGGGGCGATTTTTGACACAGGCGTTGCCCCGCCCCGCCCGCCGTGCTATAATAGACCGCAGGGAAAGGGGAGGTTAGCATGAATCTTCTGCTGCATATCTGCTGCGCGCCCTGCGCCAACCAGTGCATCGACGTGCTGCGCACCGACGGCCACGCCCTGACGGGCTTCTGGTACAATCCGAACATCCATCCCTTCACGGAATACCGCAGCCGCCGCAACTGCCTGCGCGAGTATGCCAAAACCGTGGAGCTGCCGCTTCTTGAGCGGGACGAGTACGCCCTGCGGCCGTTCGTCCGCGCGGTGGCGGAGGACATTTCCGGCCGCTGCGTCAAGTGCTACGAGATGCGCCTGTCCGCCGCGGCGCAGACGGCGGCCGAAAACGGCTTCGACGGCTTTACCTCCTCCCTCTTTATCAGCCCCTATCAGAACCATGAGCTGCTGCGCGAGGTTGCCGAGCGCGCTGCCGCAGAGCACGGCGTGACATTTTACTACCGGGATTTCCGACCGTATTTCCGTGCGGGACAGGAGCGCGCACGCGAGCTGGGAATGTACATCCAGAAATACTGCGGCTGCGTCTTTTCCGAGGAGGAGCGCTACCGCAAGCCGAACCAGATCATCCGGTAACGGCTGCCTGTCCGCCGCAGCGGCACCCGTAGAGAATACCCCTGCGCGTTCCGCGTGCAGGAACCGGCACCGCCGCTCATGCTATCCGCATAAAAACCCCGCTCCGGCTTGCCGGAGCGGGGAAATTTTTACATATCGAAGGGTTCCATGGACAGGACGGGGTGGCCGACCTCGGTGAGGTAGTTCAGCAGCTCTTCCGGGTCCTCGGTGCAGATGGTTTCGTCCGCGATCATATCCGTAAAGCCGTCGACGTCGTACAGCTCCTTGGCAGCAGCGTCGAGCTTCTCGCGCATCTGCTCCTTGAGCTCCTTCGGCAGCCAGACGATACGGCCGAGGCCGCCTTCGGCAGCGATGAACTTCTTGGAAGCGATGAAGTGCTTGCCGTGACCCATGAAGCCCGGCGTCTGCACGCCGCCGCCGGTCATGGAGGCCATCTCGGAGAAGGTCATGCCCAGAGGTGTCATACCCGCGTGCTCACGGGAGGTGATGACAACGCCCATCGTGACGGGCTCCACGCCGCAGATACATTCGAAGCAGCCGCAGGAGGTCATCGGATCCTGGAACAGGGAGTACAGCGTGACGTGCTCCAGCGCGCCGTGGGAATACTTCGCAACGGCCTCATCGACGTCCTCGTAGGAGCCGAGGCGCTCGTCGATGCACTTTTCCTTGGTGACGACCTGGCAGGGACCCTGCGGGTCGAGCTCGTTGGTCGCCTTGGCATCCAGCCAGGAAACGGCGCCGCACAGGCCCAGACGCTCCGGGGTGACGATGCACACGTGGCTCGGAGAGAAGGCCTGGCACATGATGCAGGAGTAGAACACGGGGACGGATTCGTCGGTCATGGAGGCAAGACGCTCGTCACGTTTGTCGAAAATGACGTTCGCAGCGGCGCGCAGAGCCTTGTTCGGCTCGTCGCCGACGACGATCTTGACCTGACACTTGTCCACGACGGTGTCAAATTCACTCTTGATCTTGGCGTAGAGGACTTCGCCGATGTGCTTGAAGCGGAAGCCCGCCTCAAAGTCCGCCTTGGAAACACGAACGCGGATCATGTCGCGCTGACCGGTGTGCATCAGGCCCTCGACGCAGTTGAGGAACTGGTGGATCTTACGCTCGAAGACCGGCTCAAAGT
>CAKUMR010000049.1 GCA_934667865.1 uncultured Oscillospiraceae bacterium
ACTTCGCGCAGGCCCTCGTTCAGGAACCAGTTGTAGGAATCCTTCTGAATCTTCAGAAGGTTCGGCATCTGGAGGATCTCCTGATACTTCGCATAGCTCTTGCGCTCTGTCTTCCCGTACTTCACGTCCTTGATTTGCATATGGGTCATCACAGCCTTTCTGTACTCATTGGATGTGTCATTTGCATTTCGACACGCCGGGGTGCGTTGACTGTTTGTCGTTCATCCCCCTTGCGTGCGCCGGGTTTCCGTGTTATAATAGATTCTGCAAGATGGAGAAATGGCGACAGCCACACTCCCGCAGTATAGGACACTATTTTATCATACATTTTTCCATTCGTCAACGTTTTTTCATAAATTTTATAGAAAAAGGGAGTCAGCTTAGCTGACTCCCTTTTGGGTGAATCTCTCCATATTGCTTTCCGGTTCTCGTCTTCGGAGGGAAGGATAGTGTGAAAGGGAACCGTCACACCGAGCCGCAGCGAGGCGTTTCGGAGCGCAACCGCCGCGTAGCGGCGGCTCTTAGCGCGGAGATGGGTTCCCTTTCACGTTCAATAACCCGCCGCAGCGGCCAAAATTGCAAAATAAAATTCACTATTCTATTTTGCAATTTTGAAAGCGGCTTATGCGCAAAGTCAAATTCGGCTTTGCACATAAGCCGGAAAGGGAGTCAGCTTAGCTGACTCCCTTTTGTTATTTGAAATACTCCCGGAAAACGTGCGTCAGCGCCCGGTAGCGCTGCACGTCCGGCTGGGTGATCTCCCCCACCGCGATCATCTTCTCGAAGGCCGCGCGGGTCACCCACCTTGCGCCGCAGGTCTCCCCCGGCTGAAAAACGATTCTGGAAAGCGGCACATCCCTGCGCAGCGCGTAGGTATCGGAGATCCATGTTTTCCCGCGCACGCTGTCCAGAAAAACAAATTCCTCCGGCGCGGCAAGAATTCCTGTCTCCTCGCGCAGCTCGCGCACGATCGCCTCGCGGCTCGTTTCTCCGGCGATCACCGCACCGCCCGTCGTCTCCCACAGATTCGGATAGCTCTCCTTCTCCGGAGAGCGCTTGGTCAGCAGGAGCTGCCCCGCACTGTTGAAGATCCAGACGAACACGATCAGGTGGTACTCCCCCGCCTGCATCGGCATGCCGCGCCGGTGCGTCCGGCCGGTCAGCTGCCGCCGCGCGTCATAAACGTCCCAGAGCTCCATTTAAGCCGCACCGGTCAGATGCTCGACCAGGATCTTGATGCCCATCAGGATCAGAATGATGCCGCCGATGAGCTCGGCCTTCGACTTATATTTGCTGCCGAAGATATTGCCGATCTTCAGGCCAACCGCAGAAAACAGGAAGGTCGTCGTGCCGGTGATGGCGATGGCGCGCCAGATATTCGTTTCCGTCATGGCAAAGGTCACGCCGGTCGCCAGCGCGTCGATGCTCGTCGCGACCGCCAACGGCAGCATGGTCTTGAAGCCGAAGGAATCGTTCTGCTTTTCCTCCTCGTGACTGAGCGCCTCGCGGATCATATTCGCACCGATCAGAACCAGCAGCACGCAGGCGATCCAGTGGTCGAAGCGCTTGATGTACTCGGCAAAGGAGCTGGCAAGCAGGAAGCCAAGCAACGGCATCAATGCCTGAAAGCCGCCGAAATAGCCGCCGACGATCAGCGCATGACGCGGCTTGACCTTCTGCACGGAAAGGCCCTTGCTGATGGAAACGGCAAACGCATCCATCGACAGTGCGATCGCCGTCATGATCAGGTCAAACAGATTCATACAATTTCCTCCGATGACGTCATTTGGGTAAAAAATGACGTCGAAGCAAAGCGGACTTTGCTCCGACGTGGTGCGAGTGATGCGACTTGAACGCACACGACGGTTGTCACACGCCCCTCAAACGTGCCTGTCTACCTATTCCAGCACACTCGCATATCCAATTTGCTTGTTAATTATAGTGAATTTCCGGCGGTTTGTCAATACCTAATTTTGCTTTTTTCGGCCTTGTGATTTTTTTGTCCTTCTGCTACAATAATTGTACGACAGGAGGGATGAATTATGCCCCGTTTTTTTGTACCGAAACAGGAAATCGGCAGCAGCTTTCTGGTGCTGACCGGTGAAAATGCCGCGCACGCGAAGGTGCTCCGCCTGAAAAACGGCGACGATGTGACCGTCTGCGACGGCGAAGGCACGGA
This sequence comes from uncultured Oscillospiraceae bacterium, assembly GCA_934667865.1. The sequence goes on from CAKUMR010000049.1 coordinate 2,180, forward strand.
CTACGCCTGCACCGTGTCCGACGTGGCAAACGGGCAGATCAGTCTGGTCGTCCACAGCGCCGACCCCTCGCAGAGCGAGCCGAAGGTCGCGTGCAGCGTCTACATGGCCTTTGCCAAGGCCGATAAATTTGAGCACGTCATCCAGAAGGCGACCGAGCTGGGCGCGGCGGAGCTGGTCTGCTTCCCCTCGGCGCGCTGTGTTTCCCGCCCGGACGAAAAATCTCTGGCGAAAAAACTGGAGCGCTGGCAGAAGATCGCCGCCTCCGCCGCCGAGCAATCGCGCCGCGGAAGAATCCCGCAGGTGATTGCGCTGCCATCCTATTCTTCGGCCTTGGCACGCGCCGCAGAAGCCGATCTTGCGGTCTACTTCTATGAAAATGAAGAGCAGCTCACCTTTCGCGCGGCAATCGAGGCCGCGCCCTTCCAAACTGCTTCCCTTCTGACCGGCCCGGAGGGCGGCTTTGAGCCAGAGGAAGTCCGTCAGGCCGCAGAAGCCGGGCTGAGGATCTGCACGCTCGGCAACCGGATTCTTCGCTGCGAAACCGCCCCGCTATGCGCGCTCTCCGCGCTGATGTACGCCGCCGGAGAATTTTAGAAAAACCATTTTTAACGTCTCCCGCAGAGAGAACTCTGCGGGACGTATTTTTTCTCTCCAACTGCATATCTTGTACCAGACTGTTTCAGGAGGCTGATCGGATGGAACGCAGCAACTCGATTCTCGGCGGCGCGCTGCTGCTGACGGCCGCCAATCTACTGCTCCGTCTGACCTCCATTGTCTTTCAGGTCTTTCTCTCCGCGCAGATCGGCGCGGCCGGGCTCGGCCTGCTACAGCTTATCTCCACCATCGGCGTGTTTGCCATACTCGTCGGCACCTCCGGCGTCCGCGTTGCCGCCATGTACCTGTCCGCCGAGGAATTCGGTCACCGGCGTCTGTCCGGCGTAAAGGAAGCCATGCGCACCTGCCTGCGCTGGGGTCTGCTGATCAGCAGCGCCGCGGGACTGGTGCTGTTTGCCCTCTCCGGCTTTTTTGCCGTGCGCTGGCTGGGCGACGTGCGCGCCGCCTCCAGTCTGCGCATCATGGGGGCGCTGCTCCCCTTTTCCTGCCTGTGCGGCATCATGACGGGCTACTTCACCGCCTGCTCCCGCATCCGTCAGCTGGTCGTGATCGAAATTGCGGAGCGGCTCGTTTCCATGCTGCTCACGGTCGCGCTTCTGCTGACATGGGCGCGCGGCGATCTGGAGCGTGCCTGCTGCGCCATCACCTTCGGCAGCTCTGCCGGGTGCATCTTCGATTTCTTTCTTCTCTACTTTATGTACCGGCGGGACGTCCGCTGCGTCCCCGCACCGGAAACGAATCTGCAAATGCAGAAGCGGATGTTCCGGCTCTGCGTTCCGCTCGCAATGAACGACTATCTCCGTGCCGGGCTGAACACCGCCGAGCAGCTTCTGATCCCCTACGGCCTTGTCCGCTACGGTGGCTCCGGTGAGGCCGCCATGGCCGCCTACGGCACCATCCACGGCATGGTGTTCCCCATTCTGATGTTCCCCGCCGTGATTCTTTATTCCGTATCCGATCTGCTCGTCCCAGAGCTCTCGCGCTGCCGCGCAATGCGGCGGAACCTGCGTATCGTCGACCTGACAGACAAGTGCATCCGCATGGGCAGCCTGTTCGCCGCCGCCGTGAGCGGTTTTCTTCTCGTGACCGCAGACGCACTGGGCGACCTGATCTACCACAGCGCCGATGCCGGGCGGTATCTGCGCGTCTTCGCCCCGATGGTCCTGATGCTCTACCTCGACGCCATCGTCGACGGGATGCTCAAAGGACTTGCCGAACAGGTGAGCTGCGTGCGCTACAACACCTTCACCTCCGTGCTGGACGTAATCTTCCTCTATCTGCTCCTGCCGTACCGGGGCATCCGCGCCTATGTCCTCACCTTCGCCCTGACCCACGCGATCAATCTCTTTCTCAGCATCCGGCGGCTTCTGACCGTCACGGCGCACCGGATGCGTCCGGCGGTTTTTCTGCGTCCGCTCCTGACCTACGTTCTTGCGCTGCTTCCCTTTCTGCTCCTGCCGGGCGAGGATCCTCTCCGAACGATCGTCCTGCACGGGGGTGGTTTTCTGGTGCTGCTTATCGCCGGATTCGTGCTGTCCGGCGCCTTTGCGCCGCGCGACTACCGCTGGCTGCGCCGCGTCTTTCTCCGCAGCATTGACACCCGCAGAAATTCGGGGTAAAATGGCAGAAAAGGAGGCGTTGCCATGTCTGCCAAATCCGAACCGCAAGCGCTGGTTCACCCCATCCCGCCGCTGTTTGACGCGCAGTCGCGCGTGCTGATCCTCGGTTCCTTCCCCTCGGTCAAATCCCGCGAGGCAAAGTTTTTCTACGGCCATCCGCAGAACCGTTTCTGGCGCGTTCTCGCCGCGCTGACCGGCACGCCTCTGCCCACGACCATTGAGGAAAAGAAGCATCTGATTCTGGAAAACCATTTTGCGCTCTGGGACAGCATCGCAAGCTGCACCATCACCGGCTCCTCCGACAGCAGCATCCGCGACGTCGTGCCGAACGATTTGTCCGTTATTTTAGAGCACGCACCCATCGAGAAGATCTTCTGCAATGGCGCGGCCTCCCTCGCCTGCTACCGCCGGTATATCGAGCCGGTCACGCACCGCGCGGCCTCTGCGCTCCCCTCCACCAGTCCGGCCAATGCCGCATGGACGTTGGAGCGTCTGATCGACGCATGGAAAATCATTCTGTGACAAAAGACGGTGCTTCCTTTGCAGGAAGCACCGTCTTTTAATATACCCAGATCGCAGGAAGCTCCGAGAAGGTCATCCCCAGCTTTTCCTGCAAGCGCATGGAAGCGTCGTTGCCCTCCACCACGTGGCAGAACGGCACCCAGCCGCGCGCCAAGTGCAGGCGGATGAGGCTGCCCTCCAGCAGATAGCCGTAGCCGCGGCGGCGATACTCCGGGAGAATTTCAAGGAGCCCCATGCTGCCCTCGTCGTGCATCCCGATGAAGCCCGCCAGCGTCCCGTTGTCAAACAGGCCCCACATCCGGCCGCAGGCGATGCGGTCGCGCAGATAGTCGAGGTTATTCTGCTCTGGATGGTAGTGCGCCGCCAGGAATTCCGCATATTCCTGCCCCAGCGGGCGGATGTCACAGGGAGCCAGCTCTGGCGGCTCTTTTTTCAAATAGACCGCCTGCACGCAGGGCATCTGCCCTTGCAGGCCGAATTCACGGCAGATCGCATCCGCAGCGTCATGACTCCGCACGCAGTACTGGTCGCACTTTTCCAGCCCCAGCTCACGGACGCGGCGGCAGAGCGTTTCGCCATCCAGAATATCGCTTAAAATCGTTCCGTCCGGCCGAGTGACGATTCTCCCCTCCGGCCACTGCGCCACGAGCGTTGCGTGCTCGCGCTTGAGCGCCTCTTCGATCTCCACATTTTCAAATTGGTTTTGCATTTTGTATCTCTCCGTCGATTCCACTATTTTGCAGCCGCAAAAGCAGAATCCGGGGTCGTGGAGGATAGGCCTACCACAAAAAGCGGCGGTACACATCCTCTGTTCCCGGATTGCAAGAACAATATAGCAGGAATTTGCAGGAAGGTCAAGTGCGATCGGTCTGCCGGGAAATCACTGCACGGGTACAAGGGAGCAAAAGGGCGCGGCAAAGCAGGCCGCTCCCGCACGGGGTGCGGCCGCTGTGTAAAGCAGTGTTTCCGCCTTGACCCAGTTTCAACCCGCGCTTCCGTGCAGGGAGCGACAGCGGCAAGCCGTCCATCAAGCATCTGATGAGCCAATTTCAACCCGCGTCCCCGCACGGGGAACGACCTCTTCCAGCAGTTCCACGGCGTAAACTTTCCGGTTTCAACCCACGCTTCCCATGCGGGGTGCGGCAAAAAGGAGGTGCTTATCGTACTGTTGACCGATATTTCAATCCACGCTCCCCGTGCGAGGAGCGACTCACGGGGTCCCCGTCTGAGTCCAGCGACATTTATTTCAACCCAGGCTCTTCTGAAATGAGATTGACTTCCCCAGCGCCTCGTTGTCGTAGCTCTGCACCTCAAACAGCTTTTTCAGCCCGCCGGTCAGCTCCCTTTTGTAGCTCTCCTGCGCGGACTGCTTCGCTTCTTCAGCCTTTGCTGCCGCCGTTTCCGCACGCTCCTGCGCCCGCTGCGCCTTTTCCGTCGGCGTGAGGGAAAATTTCGTTTCTCCCTTGACTTTCTCATCGTTTTGTGCTACTCTCGTGTCCGAGGAAGCATTGTGTGATGTGAGCGAGTCCCTCCCGCTTTGGCGGGCTGAGGACACGGCGCCGCCGGCAATGCTTCCTTCGTCTATTCTTCGGACGTTATTGATGTCGTATAGGATGTTTCTGTCATTTCCCCTTGCAATATTCAGTGTTGCAGAGTATATGTTTCCCGCAGCATCCTGAACATACGTTTTTCTATGTTCCCATCCTCTGCTATCCATCCACTGGTGATTGTGTTCATCGGTGGTATTTTCATGCTCCGAGGTTCCTAGCAGCTCAGAGATATGCACAACTGCAAGCGCCCTTGTATTATCCCCCGTGTATCGCGCCAGCTTGTCAATCACCCTGTGGCTGTTGTTTGCGCCGTCTTTCCTTACACGGTCATTCTCTCTTGCCAGATAGATTGTTTCTTCGTTTCCGCTTTCATCAACCGTCTGCAATGTTTTCCCCGCAAGGTTTTCGTATACGAATTTTCCGAGTACCTTCCCCCAGTTTCGCGGGCTTACTCCGTCAAACAGTTTCGTGTCCAGCACCACGCCGATGCCGTAATCCTGTTTTTCGCCTTTGATCTCCGCAATAGAATAACCGTTCCCCGCATCCTCCGTCAGCAATGCCCGATCCCAACCGAGGTCGGGCATTTTGTTTTGCCGTTCCTCTGCGGTCAGCTTCCGGCGGCTTGCCGTCTCTCTGGCCTCGATCTCGCCTGCGGAATTGATGTACTGCCCCAGATAGACCTCGCCGGGGTTTTCCATCTGCCGTTTCAGATCAAGCAGCTTCCCGAACCACTCCTTCGGATAGAGCTTTTCATAGAGTCTGTCGTGCTCTGCGTCCATCCGATCGTATTTCTCCGTGTCTCCCGGCTTCTCGGAGTAGAAAAGCCGCTCCAGTTCCCCGTCGATCTCCTGATAGCGGATATAGTCGTTCTGTTCTTCCTTTGTCAGGCCGTTCAGAAGGTCGCTGTACTCCTGCTGCAATCTCTCCTGCAACCGGTCGCCGCTTTCATAGTCGCGCCGCGCCCAGTATTCCGGGCTTGTCCCGCCCTGGAATCCCTCGTATTTCTGGATGATGTGCTGAATCTCGTGCAGCAGCGTCTCCGGCCCCTTGCCGAACAGGCTGTCGGAGAGAATGATCGCGCCGTTTCTTTTGTCAAACTTTCCCTTCACGCCGGGATCCAGCTTTTCAAAGCGCAGCGTCGTGTGCCGCAGCAGAGGGTATGCCTCATAGAGTTCGTCGTGCTTCAGAAAGT
>CAKUMR010000050.1 GCA_934667865.1 uncultured Oscillospiraceae bacterium
GCCTGCCGGTCGGACTGGGCAGCCCCATGTTCGGCGGGATGGAAAACCGCCTGTCGCAGATCCTTTTCGGTATCCCGGCAGTCAAGGGCGTGGAGTTCGGCAGCGGCTTTGCCTGCGCCGGACTGCGCGGCAGTGAGAATAACGACCCCTACTATATGGAAAACGGCGCGGTTCGCACGCGCACCAACAACGCCGGCGGGATTCTGGGCGGCCTGACGACGGGAATGCCTCTTATTTTCCGCGTGGCGGTCAAGCCCACGCCGTCCATTGCCCGTCCGCAGGAGAGCGTCCGCCTCTCGGAGAAATCGGGCGCCATTTTTGAAATTCACGGCCGGCACGATCCCTGTATCGTCCCGCGCGCGGTCCCGTGTGTCGAGGCCGCCGCCGCAATTGCCATTCTGGACGCACTTTTGGAGGAAAATTTATGAATCTGGATGAATTACGCACACAGATCGACGCCGTGGACAATTCGCTGGTCGAGCTGTTCCGGAAGCGCATGGACATCGCCGCGCAGATCGCGGAGTACAAGCGGGAAAACGGCCTGCCCATTTTGCAGAGCGCCAGAGAGCGCGAAAAGCTGGCCGCCATCTCCGCAGGCGCACCGGAAGAGATGCAGCGCTATCTGCGCGTGCTGTATTCGCTGCTGTTTGAGCTGAGCCGCACCTATCAGGGCGCGCTCTACCGCAGCGACACCGACCTCTATCGCACGATCACGCGGGCCGTTGAGGAAACGCCCAAGGTGTTCCCCAGGCAGGCGGCGGTCGCCTGTCAGGGCGTGGAGGGCGCCTATGCCCAGCTTGCCTGTGAGCGGCTGTTTTCCGCGCCGTCCATCCAGTTTTTCCGCAATTTTGACGGTATTTTCTCCGCGATCGAGGCCGGCCTCTGCCGCTACGGCATCCTGCCCATTGAAAACAGCACCGCCGGCTCCGTCCGGCAGGTCTATGACCGGATGCTGGAGCACCATTTCTACATCGTGCGTTCCGTGCGCATGAAGATCGACCACTGCCTGCTGGCCAAGCCCGGCACAAAGGAGATCCGCGAGGTCTTTTCCCACGAGCAGGCGATCAACCAGTGCGCAGAGTTCCTCAAGTCGCTGGGAAAGGATCTTCGCGTGACCTGCTGCGAAAATACCGCCGCCGCAGCGCAGCGCGTCGCGATGTCCGACCGGACGGATGTGGCCGCGCTCTCCTCGCGCCAGTGCGCAGAGCTCTACGGCCTGACCTGCCTGCGCTACGCCGTGCAGGACAAGGGCAACAACCACACGCGTTTTCTGTGTATCTCCAAAACGCCGGAGATCTACCCCGGTGCAGACCGCACGAGCATCCGTCTGGTGCTGGCGCACAAGCCGGGCTCGCTGTACCGCGTGCTTGCGCGGCTGTACGCGCTGGACATCAACCTCCTGAAGCTCGAAAGCCGCCCCATGCCCGACCGGGACTTTGAATTCCAGTTCTACCTTGACCTGGAAACGTCGGTCTATTCCGAGGAATTCGCCCAGCTCATGTGTGAGCTCGACGGTATCTGCGAGGAATTCACCTATCTCGGCAGCTATTCGGAGGTCGTGTGATGCGCTGCGGGCTTCTGGGAGAGCACCTGACCCACAGCTATTCTCCGCAGATCCATGCGCTGCTGGGCGATTACTCCTATGAGCTGTTTGAGGTCGCGCCGGAGAAGCTGGGGGAGTTTTTGCAGACGGGAGAATTTGACGGTCTGAACGTGACCATTCCCTATAAGCGCGCGGTGATCCCGTACTGCGCGGAGCTGTCCGCAGCGGCGCGCGAAATGGGCAGCGTCAACACGCTCCTGCGCCGCCCCGACGGCACGCTCTACGGCGACAATACCGATTTCGACGGCTTCCGCTGGCTCCTTGCGCGGGGCGGCGGAATCAGACCCGGAGAGAAGGCGCTGGTGCTCGGCACCGGCGGCGCGTCACAGACGGTGCAGGCCGTGCTGCGCGCGGCGGGCGCGGAGGCTGCGGTGCTGTCGCGCCGTGGGGAGAGCAATTATTTAACGCTCCCGCGGCACGCGGATGCGCGGCTGGTTATCAATGCGACTCCCGTGGGAATGTATCCCAATAACGGCGAAGGCCTGATCGACCTGTCGCAGCTTCCGCAGTGCCGGTGCGTGCTGGATCTCATCTACAACCCCGCCCGCACGCGGCTGCTTCTGGATGCCGAGGCGCGTGGCATCCGGTGCGAAAACGGCCTTTCCATGCTGGTGGCGCAGGCCAAGCGCGCCGCGGAGCTGTTTACCGGCCGGGATATTCCGGACGAGGTCTGCACGGACATCCTGCGCCGCATGGAGGCGCAGATGCACAATCTCATTCTCGTCGGGATGCCCGGCAGCGGGAAAACGACCGTCGGCAGCCTTCTGGCCGCATCGCTGGGGCGTCCGTTTTACGACGCGGACGGAGAGATCGAGAAAAGGCTCGGCTGCTCCATTCCGGCATTTTTTGCCAAAAGGGGAGAGGCGGCCTTCCGCGCGGTCGAGACCGAGGTACTGGCGGAGCTTGGCAAGCGCTCCGGCTGCGTCATCGCCACGGGCGGCGGCTGTGTGACGCGCGGAGAAAACTATGCTTCTCTTCACCAGAACGGCGAGATCATCTGGCTGCGCCGCAGTCTGGCGGAGCTGCCCGTCGAGGGCCGCCCCGTGAGCCAGAGCCGCAGCCTGCCGGAGCTCTATCGCGAGCGTGAGCCGGCCTACCGGCGCTTTGCCGATTTCTGCGTGGAGAATGAAGCCACGCCGGAAGCGGCTGTGGAAATCATCAAGGAGCTGAGAAAATGAAACTGCTGGTGCTCAACGGCCCGAACCTGAATCTGCTGGGTCTGCGCGAGCCGGATATTTATGGAAAGCAGAGCTATGCCGCGCTGGAGGACTTTGTTCGCACGGCGGCGCAGGAGATCGGCTGCGAGGTCGAGATCCGCCAGTCGAACCACGAGGGTGTACTGGTGGACTGGATTCAGGGCGCTTACGGCGTGTTTGACGGCATCGTCATCAATCCCGCCGCCTACACGCACACCTCCGTCGCCATTCTGGACGCGCTGAAGGCTGTGGCGCTTCCCGCCGTGGAGGTGCATCTGTCGGATGTGGACGCGCGCGAGCCCTTCCGCCGCCTTTCCTATGCGGGGATGGCCTGCAAAAGAACCTACAAGGGACTCGGCTTCGAGGGCTATCGCCGCGCGGTGCGGTATCTCTGCGGGTTCGGCGATGCCGAATAATTTTTCGCAGATCTCCTAAAGTGAAATATAACAAGCTATTTCAGCCGCGTTTTCCAAGATCTGTCCGGTTGTTTTTCAAAAAAGATAACGCCTCTGCCTTGCGGGCAGAGGCGTTTTATTGTATAATGCATTATAGTCTAAAAATAGTACCTGTATATCGATATAATTTGTGTTAAATGCACAACTGACAAGAAGGGGTCCTGCGCTATGTCTATTTTCTATGTCAACGGAAGAGAAGTCGCCGTTGCCAAAAAACAGAAGCTCCTGCGCTATCTGCGCGACGAGCTGCGCCTCACCTCCGTCAAGGACGGATGCAGCGAGGGCGCCTGCGGCGCCTGCACCGTTCTGATTGAGGGAGAACCCTGCCGTGCCTGTATTCCCGATACCGAACGCCTGCACGGCAAGCACGTGCTGACGGTCGAGGGTCTGTCCGATTTTGAAAGGGCGGCCTATACCTTCGCCTTCGGTGAAGCCGGCGCGGTGCAATGCGGCTTCTGTATTCCGGGCATGGTGCTGTGCGCCAAGAGCCTGCTGGATAAGGTCGCGGACCCGACGGACGAGCAGATCCGCTTTGCCATCCGCAATAACTACTGCCGCTGCACCGGCTATGTCAAGATCATCGATGCCATCCGGCTGGCGGGCAGGATCTTCCGCGAGGGGAAAATTCCTCTGCCCTCCGCGACGGACTGGCGGCTGGGCAGCCGTGTCCACCGCGTGGACGTGGAGGAAAAGGTGCTGGGCTACGGCAAGTATCCCGACGACTTCTACGTGGAGGGAATGTGCTACGGCTCCGCCGTGCGCAGCAAGCACGCCCGCGCCCGCGTGACGGGTATCGACGCCTCTGCGGCGCTGAAGCTGCCGGGCGTGGTGGCGGTGTTGACCGCCGCGGACATCCCCGGCGAGAACAAGGTCGGTCACCTGAAGCATGACCAGTATACCCTCATTCCCATCGGCGGCCTGACGCACTATCTGGGCGACGCGATCGCGCTGGTGGTCGCGGAAAATCAGGAGGTGCTGGAAAAGGCGAAGAAGCTCGTCAAGGTGACCTATGACATTCTCCCGGCGGTACATAACATCGCGGAGGCCGCAGCGAACACCGCACTGGTCTTTGATGAGGAAACGACAAATGTGCAGGCGCACAAGCACGTCAGCCGCGGCGATGCGGCAGGCGCGATCGCAGGGGCGAAGCATGTCATCACCGAGCATTTTGAAACCCCGTGGACGGAGCACGCCTTCCTCGAACCGGAGTGCTGCGTGGCCTACAAGGACGATGACGGCGATATCATGCTCATCACGAGCGACCAGTCCTCCCACACGACGCTGCACGAATGCAGTCTGCTGCTCGGCAGCAAAAGGGTCAAGGTGCAGAACGCACTGGTGGGCGGCGGCTTCGGCGGCAAGGAGGATATGTCCGTCCAGCACCACGCGGCGCTCATCACCTACTGCACCGGCCGGCCCGTCAAGGTCAAGCTGAGCCGGCAGGAGTCCATCCTGGTGCATCCAAAGCGCCACCATTTCGAGATGGATTTCACCATGGGCTGCGACGAAAACGGCAGAATTCTTGGCGTTAAGGCAAACGTCTGCTCCGATACGGGCGCGTTTGCGTCTTTGGGCGGCCCGGTTCTGGAGCGCGCATGTACGCACGCCGCCGGCCCCTATGCCTACGAGAATTTTGAGATCGAGGGCACGGCCTACTATACGAACAATCCTCCGGCGGGCGCGTTCCGCGGCTTCGGCGTGACGCAGACCTGCTTTGCCACGGAAACACTTCTGAACATGATGGCCGAGAGAATCGGCATCTCTCCGTGGGAAATCCGCTATCGCAATGCCATCCGTCCGGGCGGCGTGCTGCCGAACGGCCAGATTGTCGACGGCTCCACCGGCCTTGTGGAAACGCTGGAGGCTGTCAAGCCCTACTATGACGAGGCCGTCGCGGCGGGCAAGCCCGTGGGTCTGGCCTGCGCGATGAAGAACGCCGGCGTCGGCGTCGGCATCCCCGACTGGGGCCGCTGCAAGCTCATCGTCGAGGACGATGCGAGACTGCATATCTACACCGGCGCATCCTGTATCGGTCAGGGTCTCGGCACCGTTCTGGTGCAGATGATCGTCACGAACACTGACCTCAAGCGCGAGGATATCGTCTATGAACGCAGCAACACGTGGATCGCGCCGGACTCCGGCGACACCTCCGGCTCGCGCCAGACAATGATTACGGGCGAGGCCTGCCGCCGCGCCTGCGTGAAGCTGATGCAGGCCAAGGTCGGCAAGACGCTCGCCGACCTGAAGGGACAGGAGTTCTACGGCGAGTATCTGGCCAAGACCGACCCGCTGGGCGCAGATGTGCCGAATCCCGTATCCCATGTTGCCTACGGCTATGCCACGCAGCTGTGTATTCTGGACAAGAACACCGGCCTTGTGGAAAAGATCGTCGCCGCGCACGACGTCGGCAAGGCGGTCAACCCCCTGTCCTGCGAGGGACAGATCGAGGGCGGCGTGGTCATGTCCATGGGTTATGCCCTGACCGAGCAGTACGAGATCGACGCGCACTGCAAGCCCACCTCCCGCTTCGGCACACTGGGCCTGTTCCGTGCCCATCAGACGCCGGAGATCAAGGCGATCGTGCTGGATAAGCCGGGACTGGATATCGCCTGCGGTGCCATCGGTATCGGCGAGATCACGTCCATTCCCACAGCGCCGGCCATCGCGGAAGCGTACTACCGGCTTGACGGCGAGCGCCGCTTCAGCCTGCCGCTGGAGCATACGCCTTACGAGCGAAAGTAAGGGCGGAAAGGAGAATCCCCATGATCGTCAAGAAAAAGTTTCCTGCAAAGGTTGCCTGTGTCCACTGCAACGGCGGCTGCCGTGCCAAGCAGAGCCCGGAGGGCTACGACCTTTGCAGCTACGGCTGCACCGGCTGCGGCACCTGCATCGACACCTGCCGCTTCGGCGCGATCTACCTCAATGCCTACGGCGTGGCCGAGGTGGACGAGAGCAAGTGCATCGGCTGCGGCGCGTGCTATCTGGCCTGCCCGCAGCGGGTCATCCATCTGCGTCTGGAGGCCAATCCCATCGTGGTGCTGTGCTCCAATAAGGACGCACGCTGCAAGGATGTATGCGACGTGAGCTGCGTTGGCTGCGGCCTGTGCGAGAAGACCTGCCCCGCCGGGGCCATCAAGGTTTCGGAAAACCGCGCCTTCATCTATGCCGACAAGTGCCTGTCCTGCGGCGCCTGCGCCATGGTCTGTCCGCGCAATGTCATCCACGACAAGCGCGGCATCCTGACCTTCCGGATCTGAGCTTTGCGCCCTCTTCATTTGGAAGAGGGCACTTTTTTTGCGGGATGATTTTGAAATTTATGCGCACCTACGCGTCAACTCAAAATCCCATCTGCACCTGTAGGGAACGGCCTTCTGCGCAGCCCTTGGCGGCTCTGCCGCCTTAGGGATGCGGCGTGCCCCTTGCGGGTAGGCCGTTCCGCGTGCAGGTACTGGCCTTTACGCCGTCGCCATCGGCGGTGAGGCGATATCTGAAACGGCCCATCCGGAATGTCGGAATGGGAAACCGAAAATCCACACATTTTTTACATCCTTTCCTGTGAATACTTCTTGAATTTGAGGGGGAAATGTGATACGATAAAGTCGTATCGGAATGCGCAGCATCCGTCTGGGTGTTCAGCGTAAAAATATACATAATTTTAGGAGGCTAAAACCATGAGCGTAGCTGAAATCATGGAGCAGCGCAATGCATTCTCGTTTGAGGTATTCCCCCCCAAGACCGACGTCGGCATGGAAAAGCTGTGCGGCGAGGGCGGTGTGCTGGAAAAGCTGTACACCCTGGACCCGGACTACATCTCCTGCACCTACGGCGCAGGCGGCACCAATGTCGGCAAGAACCTTGAGGTTCTGAAGAAGATCAAGGCCGACGGCAAGTGCACCCCCGTGACCCACTTCACCTGCATCGGCAACACCAAGGAAGGCATCAAGGAGCAGCTCCAGACCTATCTGGACAACGGCATCGACCATATGCTCGCCCTGCGCGGCGACCTTCCCTTCGGCTGGAAGGGCACCGGCGGCGACCTGCACTATGCCACCGAGCTTGTCAAGTTCGTCCGTCAGGAATTCGGCGACAAGTTCACCATCGCCGTGGCCGGTTCTCCCGAGGGCCACATCGCCTGCCGCAGTCTCGAGGCCGACATCGCCTATCTGAAGCAGAAGCAGGACAACGGCGCGGACTACATCATGACGCAGCTCTGCTGGGATATGGATCAGTTCCGCTACTGGCTCGACGCCATCCGCGCCGCCGGTATCTGGATGCCCGTCGATGTGGGCATCATGCCCGTGCTCGATCAGGCCGCTACGATCAACATGGCGCTGTCGCACAACGGCTGCGTGATGGATCGCGAGCTGAGCCGTCTGATCTCCAAGTACTGGAT
>CAKUMR010000051.1 GCA_934667865.1 uncultured Oscillospiraceae bacterium
TTACGGAGGAATGTCTGTTCCGCGGCGTGCTGTTCGGGCCCTTCGTCCGCAAATGTCCGTGGCTGGGCTATCTGCTTTCCTCGCTTCTGTTCTCCTTTATTCACATTATGAACAGCATCGGCGCGCAGTCCGTGCGCGACCTTCTGCTCTGCTTCCTGCAATATATCCCCCTGAGCCTTGCTCTGTGCTGGGTCTACCAGAAAACGAAGAGCATCTGGGGCTCCATCGTGCTGCACTGCGCGGTCAACACCATCTCCTGCCTTGCGCTGCTGGCTTCCTCCATGGCGCAGGCGCTGGAGCAATTCAACTTCTGAGTTAGGAGCGCATCCATGCCTAAGATCCAACAGCTTTCGCCCCATGTGGCGGATCTCATCGCCGCCGGCGAGGTCGTCGAGCGGCCGGCCAGCGCCGCCAAGGAGCTGGTTGAAAACGCCATCGACGCCGGCGCAAAGAATGTCACCGTCGAGCTTCAGAACGGCGGCATGACCTTCCTGCGCGTCACGGACGACGGCTGCGGCATCCCCGCGGACGAAGCGGAGACCGCCTTTCTGCGCCACGCCACGAGCAAGCTGCGGCAGGCTTCCGATCTGGAGGCCATCCACACGCTGGGCTTCCGCGGCGAAGCGCTGGCGGCGATCTCCTCCGTTTCACGCATCGACCTGCTGACCAAGACCGCGGACGCGCGGCTCGGCGTGAGCCTGCATCTGGAGGCCGGGAAGGTCACGCAGCGCGAGGAGGCCGGCTGCCCCGACGGCACGACCATCATCGTGCGCGATCTGTTTTTCAACACCCCTGCGCGCATGAAATTCATGAAGCGCGACAGCGTCGAAGGCTCGGCGCTGCTGGCCGCGGTGCAGCGGCTGGCCGTTGCGCACCCGGAGGTGTCCTTCCGGGTGATCAAGGACGGCGAGGAGCAGCTGCACACCTCCGGCGACGGGCAGCTGCTCGGCGCGATCTACGCGGTGTTCGGCCGTCAGACCGCGAAGGAGATGATCCCGGTGGACAGCCATTGGGAGAAAAACGCCCTGACGGGCTTTGTTTCCCGTCCCACCGCCACGCGCGGCACGCGCGCAAATCAGCTCTTTTTCGTCAACGGGCGGCACATCCGCTCCAAGACGCTCACCGCCGCGCTGGAGGAGGCCTACCGCAACCGCATGATGGTCGGGCGCTTCCCCTCCTGCGTGCTGCACCTGTCGGTGCCGGAGCATCTGGTGGACGTGAACGTCCACCCCGCCAAGACCGAGGTCAAGTTCCTCAACGAGCGCGAGATCTTCGACTGCGTACGCTACGGCGTACAGGGCGCGCTGGACGGCGACGCAGGCCGTGTGGAAATGAAACTGGACGGCCGGTCCGGCGGCACGCACACCGCCCCGAAGCAGGACTTCTTCCGCACGATGAACGCGGAGGAGTACAAGGTCTTTGCGCAGGCCGTGCAGGATATGCCGCGCGTGCAGCCCGGCGCCGCCATGGACGTACTGAAAAGTCCCAACCGTTTTGCGTCCGCACCGGAAGTCACGCCGCGGGAAGCCGCCAAGCCGGCGGAACGGTCTACCCGCAAGGGGTACGCCGCATCCCTAGGGCAGCAAAGCTGCCAAGGGCTGCGCAGAAAACCGTTCCCTACAGAAGAATTATCCGGTTCCGTTTCTGACAAATCTGCGGCTTCTGCCCCCGCTGCACAAAATTCCGCCCCCACCGGCGCAGCCAGTCTCCCGCATCGCCCCGTAGGGAACGGTTCTGACCGTTCCGCTGCTGGCACACCCGCTGTACCGGATTCCGCTCCCATCGAGCAGACCGAGCTTCCCCTCGCCGCGCAGGACTGGCGTATGGTGGGCGAAGCCTTCGACACCTATATTCTCGTCGAGCAGGGCGAGGAGCTCCTGCTCATCGACAAGCACGCCGCGCACGAGCGCATCCTCTTTGAAAAGCTCCGCACGAGCCATGAGCCCATTCTCCCCCAGCTGCTCTTGCAGCCCATCGTCTGCACGCCGGAGCGCGAGGAGACCGCGATCCTGCTGGAAAACGCACCGCTTCTGGCGGAATTCGGCTATGAATTCACGGACTTCGGCGGCGGCAGTCTGGCGCTGCGCCAGATCCCGGCAGAGCTTGACCCCTCCGAGGCCGCCGCAAGCCTGACCGCGCTGGCGGGTGAGCTGCTGGCCGGACGCCATCTGACGCCGGAGGGTCTGCGTGACAACCTGCTGCACACCGTTGCCTGCAAGGCGGCGATCAAGGGCTCCCGCCGCACCGACGAAAAGGAAAAGCTGGCGCTGGTGCGGGAGGTCCTTTCCCGCGGCGACATCCGCTACTGCCCGCACGGCCGCCCTGTCTGCATCTGCCTGACGCGCGCCCAGCTGGAGCGGCAGTTCAAGAGGGCGTAAGATGGACCACATCGTCTGTATCGTCGGCCCGACGGCTTCGGGCAAGACGCGCCTTTCCGTGGAGCTGGCGCTGGCCATGGGCGCGGAGATCGTGTCCTTCGACTCCATGCAGCTCTACAGGCGCATGGACGTCGGCACGGCCAAGCCCACGAAGGAGGAGCGCCGCGGCGTGCCGCACCATATGCTGGACGTATTTGCGCCGGACGAGCCCTGCTCGGTCAGCCGCTATGTCGAGCTGGCGGATAGCTGCGTGCAGGACATTCTCGCGCGCGGAAAGCCGGTCGTTCTGGTCGGCGGCACGGGGCTGTATATCGACGCGCTCATCGCCGGGCGCAGCTTCGCGCCCTATCCGCAGACCGGGCGGCGGGAGGAATTGACCCGCATCGCGGACGAGCAGGGCATTGAGGTCCTGCTGGAGCGTCTGCGCGAGGTCGATCCGGAGTCCGCCGCGCGGCTGCATCCCTCCAACCGCAAGCGCATCATCCGCGCGCTGGAGGTCTGGCTGGAAACCGGCAAGACCATCACGCAGCACAATCTGGAAACGCAGGCGCAGCCGCCGAAATACAACCCCGTCTGGCTGGGGCTGAACTTCCCCGACCGCACGCAGCTCTACGCGCGCATCGACCTGCGCGCAAAGCAGATGTTTGACGGGGGGCTTGCCGCAGAGGTGCGGGCGCTTCTCGCCTCCGGCGTGCCGGACAATGCGACGTCCATGCAGGCCATCGGCTACAAGGAGGTCGTCCGCGCGCTGCGCGGCGAGTGCTCCATGGACGAGGCACTGGCCGAGGTGCAGCAGTCCTCCCGGCGCTACGCCAAGCGGCAGCTCACGTGGTTCCGCCGCAATGAAGCCGTCCGCTGGCTGGACGCGGGACTTCCGTTTTCCGAACTTTTTTCCGCCGCCCGGCAGGAAATTCCCTTTTTCGACAGGACAACTTGATAAAATACAGGTATTACTTATAGAAATGAGGTAATACCTATGGCAAACACGGAAAATTTGCAGGATCTGATTCTGAACGAGGTGCGCAGGGAGCATATGCCCGTCACACTGTTCCTGATGAACGGCTTTCAGCTCAAGGGTATCGTGACCGGCTTCGACAGCTTCACCGTCATCCTCAGCTCGGAGGGACGGCAGCAGATGATCTACAAGCACGCGATCTCCACGCTCGTTCCTTTGCAGCCGGTGCATATCGGCGGATAAGCACCCGGCTGCCCTGCATTTTTTGAGGACAGAGTATGAAAAAGCAGGGTGAACTTTACTTAAAAATCATATCCATTGTACTCGCGGCGGTCGTGCTGGCGTATGTGCTGTTTTCGGTGCTGTTCAAGTCCGGCAGCAGCTACGCCCTGACCGCGGCGGTGCGCTGCGAAGTCGGCGACGGGATGACCGTTTCCGGCTTTGTGGTGCGTTCCGAGAAAATTTTGACGGCGGAGCAGTCCATCGTGGTCAGCGAGCTTGCCGAGGGCGAGCGCGTCGGCGGCGGACAGGCCGTCGCCACGGTCTACCGGTCGGCCGAGGCGCGGGCCCAGCGGCTGGAGCTGCTGCGCCTGCAAACCCAGCTCGACCAGCTGAACTACGCCTCCGAGGGTCTGGGCAGCCGCGACGATTCCTCGCTCGATCTTCAGATCCGGGAGCTTCTGGTACAGTCGGCGCAGTACGCGCAGAATCAGCAGCTGTCCTCCGCGCGCGCCGCGGCGGAGGAGCTTCAGCCCATGGTGCTGCGCCGCAGCGTTTCCGACGATGACGGCGCGCGCATCAATGCCCGCATCACCGAGCTTTCCGCCCGCATTGCGGAGCTGAGCGCCGCGGCCGGGCAGACGCAGTCCGTCACGGTGTCCTCCTCCGGCTATTTCTCTGCGGCGGCGGACGGGCTGGAGAACATTCTGACCCCGGAGGCCGTGCTGGAGATGAACGTGGCGCAGCTCCGCAAGCTGGAAAACGAAACCACCGCCGCCCCCGCAGGCGCCTTCGGCCGTCTGATTCTCGGTCAGAAATGGTACTTCGCCGCCGAGGTCCCCGCCGACCGGCTGGAGGGTCACTACGAGGGTGATCGTTTAACGGTGAATTTTTCCGGAGAATCCCTGCAAAATCTCACGATGACGATAGAACGCATCGGCGAGAACGAGGACGGCAGCTGCGTGCTGGTCCTCTCCTGCGAGCGGCTGATGCAGAAAATCAGCGCGCTGCGCCGCCAGACGGCGGACATCATCTTTGAAACCTACACGGGGCTGAGCGTGGAGCCGCAAGCGCTTTACTATGTGGACGGCGAGGCCGGCGTGTATGTGCTGGAGGGCGCGCGCGCCCGCTTCAAGCCGGTGAATATTCTATATGAATACGCGGACGGCTACGTGGTCGAGCTGGACAAGTCCGACACGGACAACCTCTGGCCGGAGGACGAGATCATCCTGACCTCGGACGACATCTATAACGGGAAGGTGTTTGAATGATTGCAGAAAACATCCGGGTCATCCGGGAAAACATGGCGCGCGCCGCGCTGGCCGCGGGCCGGCGGCCGGAGGACATCCTCCTGTGCGCCGCAACGAAGATGAACGATTCCGCGCGCGTCCGCGAGGCCATCGCCGCGGGCGTGGACTGCTGCGGCGAAAACCGCGTGCAGGAGCTGGTGCAGAAGCAAGGCGAGCACGCCTACGACGGCGCGCCCGTGCATTTCATCGGCCACTTGCAGACGAACAAGGTCCGGCAGGTCGTGGGCAAGGTCGCCCTTATTCAGTCGGTGGACCGGCTGGAGCTGCTGCAATGCATCGAGCGCGAGGCGGAAAAGCAGGGCATCGTGCAGGACATCCTGCTGGAGGTCAACATCGCCGCCGAGGAGAGCAAGTCCGGCTTTTCCCCGGAGGAAGCGCCGGAGATCGCCGCCCGGATGGGCGAATTTCCCCACTGCCATCTGCTCGGACTCATGGCAATTCCGCCGATCTCGGAAAATTCCGGCGATAATTGCAGATATTTTGAGAAAATTCACACAATAGCTGTTGACATAACAGCGAAAAAATACGATAATGTCCGTATGGATTGTCTGTCCATGGGAATGTCGGAGGATTATGCCGATGCCATTGCCTGCGGCAGCACCATGATCCGCGTCGGGACTGCGATCTTCGGCGCGCGCAACTACAACAAATAACGAAAAAGATCGAAACGATATGGAGGATTTGACCCATGGGATTTATGGACGAGATCAAGAAGCTGACCCACCCCTATTCCGACGTGGATGAGGACGATTATGATGATTACGACGATGAGCCGTTAGATAATGACCCGCCCGCTGCCCCCGCCCGCGACACCCGCCGCAGCAGCAGCGCCAGCAGCTATTCCGGCAGCAGCTACAGCCGCTCTTCAGCGCCCGAAATGCCCCGCAGCGGCGCCGGCAAGGTCGTCAACCTGAATTCTTCCACGCAGCTTCAGGTGATCCTGGTCAAGCCCGACCGGTTTGACATGGTTTCCGAGATCGCAGACCACCTGCGCGACAAGCAGGCGCTGGTTCTGAATCTCGAATCGACCAACAAGGACGTCGCACGCCGCCTGGTGGACTTCCTGTCCGGCTGCGCCTACGCCCTCGACGGCAAGATCAAGAAGGTCGCCATCTCCACCTATCTCATCACGCCCTACAATGTGGACGTCGTTGGTGATCTCGTCGAAGAACTGGAAAACAACGGGATGTACTTCTAAGCCTACAGATACAAACGCAAAGGAGTTGACCCTAGCATGCTGACACCGCAGCAGATTCAGGATACCAGCTTTGAGAAGGCCCTCTTCGGCGGCTACGACATGGACTCCGTCGATGATTTTCTCGAGCCCCTGACCGCGGATTATATCACGCTCTATAAGGAAAATTCCGTCCTGAAGAGCAAAATGCGCATCCTCGTGGAAAAGCTGGAGGAATACCGCAAGAATGAGACCTCCGTGCAGAGCGCTCTGCTCGCCGCGCAGAAGACCTGCGACCAGATGGTCGCGGAGGCCGAGCGCAAGTGCGCGCAGATGCTCCATGAGGCCGAGGAGACTGCCGAGGCCAAGCACACTGAGGAGCTGATCGCAGAGGAAGAGCAGCGTCTGCTCGCTGCGCAGACCGCCACGTCGAGCTATCTGGATGAGGCGGAGGACTCCCTGAAGCAGCAGCTTGCCTTGCTTCAGGCGCTGCGCGAAAAGACGCCGGAGCCGCCCGCCGAGGCCAAGCCCCGCGTACATCAGTTCACCCGTCCGCCGGAGGATCCTCTCGCACCGCAGCCGGTGAACGCGCCTGCCAAGGAGCACAAGGCCTTTGACTTCGACGCGGACAATTCCCACCCCTCCGTGGAAGACAAGGCCGACGCCCTGATCGAGGAGATCGACCAGTCGCTGGAGCAGAAGATGCGCGGCCCCGCGCCCGTACAGGACCCGAATGTCACCCGCCGGTTCGAATCCCTCTCGCCGGAAAAGCAGAAGAAATTTGAGGATCTGCAATTCGGCCGGAATTACGACCCCAGAAAAGGGTAATCCTACATTATTATAGCAAACATCTGCGACGATGGGGACAAACAGCGCCCAGCGCGTTTTCAGAGAGCTGCCGGTCGGTGCAAGGCAGCGGCGCGCCGCGTGAATATCACCCCGGAGCAGCCGCCCGAAACGGAGAAGCCGCGCTTCCCCGCGTGTAGGCGCGGCCGGTTCACGCCCGTTACCGCGTTTCGAGTGGTTCTGCCGCGGCAGGGCAACAAGAGTGGTACCGCAGAGCACGCCTCTGTCTCTTGAAGGAGGGACAGAGGCGTTTTTCTTCTTAATTCCCTTATAAACTACCATTTTTCGGAGGAAAACCATGGACTACAAAGACACCATCATCACCCCAAAGACCGATTTCCCCATGCGCGCAGGTCTGCCCCAGCGGGAGCCTGCCATGCTGGAGCGCTGGAACAAAATCGACGTTTACGGCCAGCTTCTGAAGAAAAACGAGGGCAAGCCTGCCTTCATCCTGCACGACGGCCCTCCCTTCTCCAACGGCGATCTGCACATGGGTCACGCGCTGAACAAGACGCT
Source organism: uncultured Oscillospiraceae bacterium (assembly GCA_934667865.1). The sequence goes on from CAKUMR010000051.1 coordinate 7,399, forward strand.
CAAGGACTTCATTGTCCGCTCCTATGCGATGCGCGGCTACTATACCCCCTATGTCCCCGGGTGGGATAACCACGGTATGCCCATCGAATCCGCCATCATCAAGAAAAACAAGCTCAACCACAAGGCCATGCCCGTCACGGAGTTCCGCAGCGCCTGCGAGGCCTTTGCACAGGACTTCATCGACCGCCAGATGGCCGGCTTCCGCCGTCTGGGCGTCATGGGCGA
>CAKUMR010000052.1 GCA_934667865.1 uncultured Oscillospiraceae bacterium
AGCACTTATACTCCGGAGGAACCGGGCGTGATGATCGCCTATGCTTCGGTTTACGGCAATACTGCCAACGCCGCGGAGCTTCTGGCGGTGCGTCTGCGCGAGCGCGGCGTGAAAACCGTGATGTTCGATGTTTCTGTTACGCCGGCCTCGGAGATCATCGCGGCGGCCTTCCGCTGGGGCCATCTAGTCTTTGCCTCTGCGACGTATAATGCGGGCATTTTTGTTTCCATGGACGAGCTGCTGCGCGATCTGGCGGCGCACAATCTCCAGAACCGCACCGTCGCGTTGCTGGAAAACGGCTCCTGGGCGCCGACCGCCGGCGGCCTGATGCGCAAGATCCTCTCCGGCCTGAAAAACGTGACCGTTCTGGACGAAGCCCTGACGATCCGCTCCACGCTCCAGACGGAGCAGCTTTCGCAGCTCGACGCGCTGGCAGAGGCGCTGTATCGGACCATCCCGCAGCCTGCTGCGGCGGAGCATAGTGCCGATGCGGTGGACAACAATGCGCTGTTCTCTCTGTCCTATGGCCTGTTCGTCCTCAGTGCGCGGGAGGGCGACCGTGACAACGCCTGCATCATCAACACCGCCCAGCAGGTGACTGACAGCCCAAAACGCATTTCCATCACGGTGAACAAGCAGAACCTGACGCATGACATGATCCTGCGAACGGGCGTGTTCAACCTCTCCGTCCTCTCCGAGGACGCGGACTTCAAGGTATTCCGCCAGTTCGGCTTCCGCAGCGGACGCGATACCGCCGACAAGTTTGACGGCGCGGAGCCCGTCCGCACGGCCAACGGCCTGCGTTATGTGCCGGGGGCATCGAACGCGGTGCTCTCCGGCAAGGTGGTGCAGACGGTCGACTGCGGCACGCATACGATCTTCCTTGCAGAGGTGACGGAGGCGCGCGTTCTGACCGACACGCCGTCTGCGACCTATGCCTATTACTTTGCGCACATCAAGCCGAAGCCCCAGCCTGCGGCGGAGCAGAAGAAGGGCTTTGTCTGCAAGATCTGCGGCTACGTCTACGAGGGCGACACCCTGCCCGAGGACTTCATCTGCCCGCTGTGCAAGCACGGCGCAGAGGATTTTGAACCATTAAAATAAACTAATACAGGAAGCTGCCCGGAGTGTTTTCTCCGGGCAGCTTGTTGTATTATTCAACGGTAACGGATTTTGCCAGATTTCTGGGCTTGTCGACGTCACAGCCGCGCGCCAGCGCCGCATAGTAGGAGAAGGCCTGTAAGGGTACGACATTCAGACTCGGCTGGAGCAGCGGGTGGATGCGCGGAACGAGCAGGGATTCGTCGACCGTCTTGGCAAGCTCGCCCTGCATATCCTCCGTGGCAACGCCCAGCACATTCGCGCCGCGCGCCTTGACCTCCTTGACGTTGGACATGGTCTTTTCAAACAGCTCCGGCACCGTCGCGACGGCGATGACCAGTGTGTTCTGCTCGATCAGGGAGATGGGACCGTGCTTCAGCTCGCCTGCGGCGTAGGCTTCGGCGTGGACATAGGCGATCTCCTTGAGCTTCAGGGAGCCTTCGAGGCAGGTCGCGCTGTCGAGGTTGCGGCCGATAAAGAACACGTCGTGGTGCTTGCTGAAATGCCCGGCCAGCGTGCAGATGCGCTGCATATATTCCTCCGTGAGGATGCGCTCCATCACATCGGGAAGCTCCAGCAGGCCGCGGCACAGCGCGTCATATTCCTCCTGCGGGAGGGTACCCAGCTTTTCGCCGATGTACAGCGCCAGAAGGTCGATTACGGAAAGCTGCGTGGAGTAGGCCTTCGTGGTCGCAACGGCAATTTCCGGGCCTGCCCAGGTGTAAATCACGTCGTGCGCTGCCTTGGAAATGGCGCTGCCGACAACATTGACGATGGCCAACGTCCGTGCGCCGCGCGCGTTGGCCTCGCGCAGTGCGGCGAGCGTGTCCGCCGTTTCACCGGACTGACTGATGATGATGACCAGCGTTTCCTTGCCCAGCACGGGCGCCGCATAACGGAATTCCGAGGCCAGCACCGGCTCGACCGGAATGCGGCAGGTCTTTTCCAGAACGTATTTGCCGAGGCAGCCGACATAGTAGGCGGAGCCGCAGGCGACAATATAAATTCTGCGGATGCCGCGCAGATATTCCTCCGTCAGCCGGATGTCGTCCAACACGACGCGACCGCCCTTGATGCGGGGGCTGATCGTGGCGCGCAGGGCCTTGGGCTGCTCGTGGATCTCCTTGATCATGAAATGCGGGTAGCCGCCGCGCTCTGCGGCAGAGAGCTCCCAGCTGATGTGCTCGGGCTTCTTTTCGACCTCCGTGCCGGAAGCGTCAAAGAAGCGGACGCTGTGTGCGGTGAATTCCACAAGGTCGCCGTCGTTGAGATAGACGACCTCGCGCGTGTGCTTCAGAATGGCCGGGACGTCCGAGGCAATGAAGTTTTCTCCCTCGCCGAAGCCGAAGATCAGCGGGCTGTCCTTCTTGACGCCGATCAGGGTGTCCGGGCAGTCGGCGCAGAGCACGCCGAGGCCGTAGCTGCCTTCCAGCTTCTTGACGGCGCATTGCACGGCCTTCAGGAAGCTGCCTTCCTGCTCGTAGTAGTATTCGATCAGGTTGGCCACAACTTCGGTGTCCGTTTCGGAGGAGAACTGCTTGCCGTGCCCGGCAAGGAATTCCTTCAGCGCCAGATAGTTCTCGATGATGCCGTTGTGCACCAGACAGATTTTTTTGTTTGAAGAAACAAGGGGATGGGAATTTTCAAAGGAGGGCGCGCCGTGCGTTGCCCAGCGGGTGTGGCCGATGCCCATCGTGCCGGGGACGGTGGCACCGTCCTGCGTCATCTCGCGCAGTGCGGCCAGACGACCCTTGGTCTTAGCAATCTCAAAGGTATGCTCAGAAAAAATGCACAGACCGGCCGAATCATAGCCGCGGTATTCCAGCTTGGAAAGACCGTCGAGCAGGATGGGCGCCGCCTGCTTTTTTCCTACGTAACCAACGATTCCACACATATAATAAAAACCTCCGTATGTTGGTGGGTGATTCCTTCATCCAGTGTGACATACGGAGATTATACACGATATCTTTGTCAAAATCAACTGAAAATTTGCATTTTTCGTTTTTCTGTCAAATTTCATCGAAAATGGACAATTGCGGCGAATGCAGCGCGGCGAGGCAGTCGGGCGCCTGCGGCAGCAATTCCGCGCCCAGACGGGCCAGCTCCTGCATGGCGGCAGAGCCGTCCTGAAAGGCAAAGACAGGCGATAGCCCGCGTCGGAGATTGTCCTGCGTACCGGACCATGTGCCGCCGCTGTGCAGGTCGCTCTGGGCGACGAAGGTTTTTTCTCCCAGCACGTGGATCAGGTGGTTGCGGTGCAGGGCGCGGGCGGCGGTGAAGGGGCTGTGCCAGCCCTCCTCGCTGCAAAACAGCAGGTGCTCCTGCGGCGTGTGGCGCGTCAGCTCGTCCGGGACGATGCACAAGACCTGCCCGCCTGCGGCAAGGCAGGCATCCTGCGCGGCGCGGTCAGCGCCGGCAGCGCCGCCGGAAACGAGCGTGCAGCCCTCCTGCGCGGCAAGGCGGCCGATGGCCTCGGCGAAGGTGCGGTTTTCCGGGCGCAGCGCCCGCGAACCGACCAGACTGACGCAGGAGGCATCCAGAGCCCGAAGATCGCCGCGGAAGAAGAGCAGAGCGGGACATTCGTCGCCCAGCCGCCGCAGGCGTTCCGGGAAGCGCTCCGACAGCCGCGTCAGCACCGTGACGCCGTTCTGCGCGGCGCGCGACAGAAACACGTCCAGCGCTGCCTGCCGCTCCAGAAGGGAGGCAATGCGCTCGGCTGCGTCCGCGGCATAGCCGAGCGAGCGCAGATAGCGCTCGGTGAGCTGGCTTTCCGAGGGTACGCCGGCCTGCGTCACGCGCAGGCGCAGTATGCGGTATTCCCGCGGGGTCAACGGGGCAAGGCCGTCGTCCAGCGCACCGCACAGGAGCAGCAGCGTCCGTTCCACCCCGCGCATCAGAAGCGCTTGCGCGGCGGATGCTTTTCCTCGACGGGCGCGGGGACAAGGCAGCCGTATTCGTCAAAGATCATGGGAGTGATGTGGAATTCCGCAAATTTTGCGATCTCGTCGAGCTTGACGCGCTCCGGCAGGGAGCCGATCAGCGTGAAGGAAATGCCCTTCTTGCGCGCGCGGCCCGTGCGGCCGATGCGGTGGATATAGTATTCGTTCTCGTCCGGAACATCGTAGTTGATGACGGCGTCCACATCGTCCACGTCGATGCCGCGGGAAGCGACGTCCGTCGCGACCAGCACCGGCAGCTTGCCCTTGCGGAAGGCGGCCATGGTCTTTTCGCGCGTGGCCTGCTTGATGTCTCCGTGTAGGCAGTCGGCCTGAATCCCGCTGCGCCGCAGGCCGTCGCTGAGATTCTGGCACATCACCTTGGTGTTGCAGAAGATGATGACGCGCTCAAACACGCCCGCGCGCAGGATGCGCAGCGTGGCCTCCTCTTTCTCCAGCCGCGGCACGGTGATGGAATACTGGTCAATGTCGGGCTTGCTCTCGGCGGTGGGGGCGACGGTGATCTCCACCTCGTTGCGCTGGTACATCCAGCTCACCGTCATGACCTCCTGCGAGATGGTCGCCGAGAACAGACCGAGATTCACGCGGTTTTTGATACGGTTGAGGATCTTGGTCACGTCGTCAAAAAAGCCCATGTCCAGCATCCGGTCGGCCTCGTCGAGAATGACGGTCTTGATGCGGTCAAGACGCAGATTCTTGCGATTGTAGTGGTCGGTCAGGCGGCCGGGCGTGGCCACGACGATGTGCGGATGCTGCTGCAGGCTGCGGATCTGCGGCTCCATGCGCTGCCCGCCGTACAGGACGGTGATGCGGATGTCCTTATAATAGGTGAGCAGGCCGCGCAGCTCGTCCGCGATCTGGATGGCCAGCTCGCGCGTGGGCGCGAGGATCAGACCCTGTAAATCGTTGCTGGCGGGGTCGATGTGCTCGATCATGGGAATGCCGAAGGCGAAGGTCTTGCCGGTGCCGGTAGGCGCCTTGGCGATCACGTCCTTCCAGGCAAGCAGCGGGGGAATGGCCTCCTCCTGCACGCGCGTGGGCAGGCCGACGCCCTTTTTCTCCAGCGCCTTCAGGATCTCTTCGCTGACGCCCAGCTCCTGAAATGTTTTGATTGTTTCCATAACGAACTTCCTTTTATTCCGTGCGTTTCTGACGTTTCGGCTTCCCGATTTCTCGGAAAATGCCAAAACTCCGCAGTATAATCTATCTTGTATATAGTATCAGACCAAACGGCGGATTGCAAGCCGGTTTTCCGCAAAAAAACGGGGGAAATATAAAAACGGCGCCGTTTTACAGCGCCGTAACAATGGAAAACACATATTCCTCTGTCCGCTCGTGCAGAAGCGGATGCCCGCAGACCTCCGGCAGAAGTCCGGCGGCGTCAGCGGCGGCAAATGCGCGCAGGTCGGCGGCAATGCCCTGACCTGTGTATTTGCAATAGGCCTCCTTCGCCGTCCAGACGGCGAGAAAGCGCGCGCTGTCAAATTCCCCGCCCGGAGAAATATAGCGCAGCTCCTCCGGTGTGCAGACCCGCTTTGCCAGCGCCGGACGGATGGGGCGGAGCGCCTCGATGTCTGCGCCGATCTCGCGGCTTGACACGGCGCAGGCGACGAAAAACCCGGAGTGGGACAGGCTGAAATGCAGGCCCGTTTCCGGACACAGGGGCTTGCCCCTGTCCGTGTAGGAAAAACGGAGCGCCGCGCAGTCCGCGCCCGCCTGCGTCAGGAGCTGCCGCGCCAGATGGTCGGCGCAGATGCTTCTCGTCCGGTCGTCCGCACGGCGGAAGGTTTCGACGCGCGCACGCTTTTCCGGGTCCAGCTGCGCACGCCAGAGAGACAGCGCCTCCGGCGAAACGGTTCGCCAGTCAAGAATGGCGCGAAGCACGGTATTCATAAAACAGAGCCATCAGGCGCAGAAAGGCATATTCCACCGGGACGGTCAGCACGCAGGAAATCAGCCATGTGGGCAGCAACGGCATATGGGGAACCATGTTCAGCAGACTGCAAAAGGTAAAGCGCATACTGGTTCGGATTGCGGTAATGACAAAGGTACGCGGGCCGCAGCCGTAGGGCAGGCCGCGGAACACGAGGAAGCGATTGCACAGATAGCCCAGCGCGGCGATGAGCAGCGCACATAGCGGGATGGTCAGCGCATTGTAATCCCAGCCTAGCAGGAAGGATACTGCGCCAATCAGCGCACAGTGCAGCACTGCCATGAAAACGGACACGCGCGCGGTGCAGATCACGCGCAGGTAGATGCGCAGCGTGTCGCGCACGGGGTCAAAATGGGAGCTTTGGTTGTTGTTCAGATAGATGACCTCGATGGGAAGACAGCGGATGGGAAGCTCCTGACGCTCGGCATAGAGCAGAACATTCATTTCGTAGTCGTATTTATTGCCGCTGATCTTGCACAGCCACGAAAGATACTCCGCCGTAAAGCCGCGCAGGCCGGACTGATTGTCCGAGAGATAGTAGCCGCCGGAAAGCGCGCAGATGAAGCGTGACATGGTGTTGCCCAGACGGGAACGGAAGGGGACGTCCTTGCCCTTGAGCGCGCGGGTGGTCAGCACGAAGGGATGACCCTTTTCCAGCTCCTCTCGCACGCGGCAGATGTCGCGGACGCTGTGCTGGCCGTCGGCGTCGGCGGTGATAAAGGCGCCGCAGCGCTCCTTTTCCTCGGCAAGGTAGCGCATCCCGTACTTCAGAGCGAAGCCCTTGCCGCCGTTTCTGGGGTAGGAGAGCACCTGCGCAAAGGCAGAGACCTGCGTAAAAACAGGAACATAGTCCGGGCCGCTGCCGTCGTCCACGACGACGATGCGGAAGCTCTCCTGCTTCAGCGCCTTGACCAGTGCGACCAGCTCTCCGGCGGGCTGATAGGCCGGGATCAGTACGGTGACGTCCATTTTATTTCCCCCTCGCGCCGCTGTTTCGCGGCGCATCGCGCCATTCGGACAAATTTCGCCCGAATCCGCAAATTCTCCTCTATTATATTTCCCGCTGCGGCCTTTGTCAACTCATTCCGCCCATGAGAGAGGGGAAAGCACCGCGAAAAACGGGGAAATCTGATACTCTGCGGCTCGGAAACGGTTGACGTCCCGGTGTGACTGTGATATGATAACCCAGAATGAAAATACGGAGGCATACCATGGTTTTTTGGAAGCGGGAGCTGCGCGACCTTGCCGCGTCACAGCGCCGGTTTGAAGATATTTTTCACATTTTTACCGCAGAATTCACGGACACGCCCTTTTCCGAGCAGTATCGCGCCGGGCGCACGCTGCGCATGAGCTATGCGGAGCTGGCGGAGCTTACCAACCGCATCGCGCGGGTGCTCCATGCGCAGTTTTCTGGGAAAGAGGGCGCTTTTCTTGCCCTCAAAATGGAAAATTCGCCCCTGTGGGTGGCGGCCTTTTTCGGCATTTTGCAGGCCGGCTTCCGGCCGCTGCTGCTGAATCTGCGCCTCGATGAGCAGACCCTGCGCGAGGTCACGGCCGACGCGCAGGCTGCCGCGGTGCTGACGGATCACCCGGAGGAGGGCTGCTTTGCTCTCTCCGAC
>CAKUMR010000053.1 GCA_934667865.1 uncultured Oscillospiraceae bacterium
GTCATTTCGCGCGCTTCCCTGAGAATGGATTCGTGGCTGCGCACCTGCACAATGCGCCCCTGATGGAAGGTCAGCGCGCAGAAGGAGCAGCCGCCGAAGCAGCCGCGGTTGGACACCAGACTGAAGCGCACCTCGGAGATCGCCGGGACGCCCGCCTTGTACGACGGGTGCGGCGCGTTCTGATAGGGCAGGGCGTAGACATCGTCCATCTCCTGCGTGCTCAAGGGACGCTGCGGCGGATTCTGCACGACAAATTCCCGCGCGCCGTAAGGCTCGATGAGCCGCTTGGCGCGGAAGGGGTCGGTGTTGCGGTACTGGGTATAAAAGCTCTCGGCATAGCGGCGGCGGTCGGCCTTCAGCTCCGCAAAGGCGGGCAGGACGATCGCGTCCACGACGTCCGAGATGTCGTCCGTGCGGTAGACCGTGCCGTCGATAAAGGTCAGGTCGCGGACGGACAGGCCGCTGGCCAGCGCGTCCGCCGCCTCGACGATGCTGCGCTCGCCCATGCCGTAGAGCAGCAGGTCGGCCTGCGAATCCAGCAGGATGGAGCGCTTGAGCTTGTCCGACCAGTAGTCATAGTGCGCCAGACGGCGCAGGCTGGCCTCGATGCCGCCGATCAGGATGGGAGTTTTCGGATGCGTCCGGCGGATGAGGTTGCAGTAGACCACCGTGGCGTAGTCCGGGCGTTTGCCGGTCACGCCGCCGGGGGTGTAGGCGTCGGTCTTACGGCGGTGCTTGCCCACGGAGTAATGGTTGACCATGGAGTCCATATTTCCGCCCGTGACGAGAAAGCCGAGGCGCGGCGTGCCGAAGATGTTGACGGAGTTTTCGTCCTTCCAGTCCGGCTGGGACACGATGGCGACCCTGTAGCCCGCGGCCTCCAGCACGCGGCTGATGATCGCGTGGCCGAAGGAGGGGTGATCGACGTAGGCGTCGCCGATCACATAGACAAAGTCCGGCTGTTCCCAGCCAAGCGCGCGCATCTCCTGTGCGCTGACCGGCAGAAAGCCGCCGCTCATTTCGTCCCCGTGGAGCCGAAGCCGCCCTCGCCGCGTACGGTTTCGGACAGAGCTTCGGACTCGACGAACCGCGCCGTCAGAAACGGCGTGAGGATCATCTGCGCGATGCGCTCGCCCGGCTCTATCGTCTGCGGGAAGGCGCTCTCGTTGCGCAGGGGCACGAAAAACTCGCCCCGGTAATCCGGGTCGATCACGCCGACCTTGTTCGCCGGCGCAAGGCCGCGTTTGGTGGCAAGCCCGCTGCGGGCAAAGACCAGCCCGGCATAGCCTTCGGGAATTTCCATGGCGATGCCGATGGAAATGAGCTTCGTTTCGCCCGGCCGGAGCGTGAGGGGCGCGTCCAGACAGGCGCGCAGATCCGCGCCCGCGGAAAAATCCGTGCCGTAGGCCGGAAGCTGCGCGTCGGGACGGAGCTTTTTGACGTTAATGTTCTGCATGGTTTCCTCCGCGCCGCCAGCCGTCGTCCCAGAGGACGACCGTCCCGGCGGCAAGTGTTTTCGGTATGTCGATCAGGCGCTGATTGGACGAGCCGCGGAAGCGCAGCGCCAGGTCTTTTTTTTCGATTTCAAAGGGGCCGTCCACGAGGACGTTCAGGTAAGAGAGGATTTCCCGCACCAGCGCAGCGTCTCCTACCCTGCCCGCCAGCAGTTCACTGTCCAGCAGGTAGCCCGTGAAGGCCCAGAGGCTCTTTTCCGGGAAGTGCGCACGCACCTGCCGCAGCAGCTCCGCCACGCCCGCCTGATTCTTTGGCTCAAAGGGCTCGCCTCCGAGGACGGTCAGACCCGCGATGTGCGGCGGCTCCAGCGTTTTGAGGATTCCGTCCAGCACCTCCTGCGTCAGGGGCTCGCCGTAGTTAAAGTCCCAGGTCTGCGGCTGGAAGCACTCCTTGCAGTGGCGCGTGCAGCCGGAGACGAACACCGACGTCCGCACGCCGGGACCATTTGCAATGTCATACGTTTTGATTGCTGCGTAGTTCATGGTTCAGCCTCCTAGGCAGCGCCCAAGAAAGGCGCGCACGGCGTTCTGATAGCGCTCCGTCTGCTTCAGATAGCTCTGGCCGTGGCCGGCCTCCGGCGTCAGAAGGAGCGTTTTGTCCTTTGCGGCGCAGGCCGCGTAATTCTGCTTCGACATCTCGCAGGGGACGAAGGAGTCCTTCTCCCCGTGGGCGAGGAAGGTCGGGATCTTTGTCGTTTTCATCGCGTCCAGCGTGGAATATTCCCTCAAGGAAAAGCCCGCGAACAGGCTTGCCTGCAAATCGACCGGCGGCAGCAGCAGCCACGACGGAACATGGAAATCCCGGCCGCACTTGCCGATGATCTCCCAGGGCGAGGTGAAGCCGCAGTCCGCGATCACGCCGCGCACATTCCCGGCAAAGGGCTCGCCGCAGGCCATGAGCACCGTGGTCGCGCCCATGGACACGCCGCCCAGCAGCAGCGGAAACTCCGCCCCGCTGCGCTCGGCGCACCACTGCACCCACGTGTGCACGTCGTGCCGCTCCCGGACGCCGAAGGTGATGAATTTTCCCTCCGATTTGCCCTGTGCGCGCTCGTCCGGCAGCAGGATGTTCAGCCCGAAGGACTGATAGAAGGTCAGCGCTGCGCCGAAGTCCAGCTCCGGGTAGCTGCGCCAGCCGTGAAACAGCAGCAGCGTCGCGCGGGCGTTCTCGCAGGGGATATAGCGCGCCCGCAGGCGCAGGCCGTCGTAGGAGGTCACGAAAACCTCCTGCGCGGGCTGCTCCTTCAGCCACTGCTGTGCGCGGACGATATCATCCTTATAGTGCCGGAAGGACGAATGGCGCAGCTCTTTATCAATATCCGTCCCCAGCGCGTGGCCGCGACGGCAGGCGTAGCGCATGACGATATACGACGCGAGCAGCAGAATAAGCGCCGGCGCGCCGAGGCAGATCAGGACGATCCAGACCGCCCTCATTGCGTTTTCTTCCCCAGCCGCGTGAAGAAGCGGAAGGTCAGCGGCCAGACGGTCGCCGCCATCAGCACAACGGCGAAATAGCGGATGGCATTGGTGCCGAGCCAAGTGACTCCAAGTGCGCTGAACACGAGCTTCAGGCCCTCCTTGACGGTCAGCACCGCCGCAAGACCAAGCACGACCTTGAGGAGCTGCGCCCACCAGACGGCCTTTGTTTCAAAGCGGATATACTTCCGCTCGATGCCGTAAGCCACGCAGAAGCCCAGCAGCGCGCCCAGCAGGGAGTAGCTGTTTTTTCGCCCGTGGGCGAGGTTTTCCGCGTCGATGTCCGCGGGGAAGGCGGCGAGGTTGGCATACAGCACAAAGGCGAGGGAAATGGCGGTCATCACGCCCAGAAGGATGTACATCCGCTCCGGCTTCTGCACCGCGTAGCGCACGACGGGGTACAGCGCGAACACCAGCACGACCGCAATGGCGAAGGAAACGCCCACGTCCAGCGGCGTGTGTACACCCAGATACATCCGGGAGAAGGAGGTCAGCAGCAGCACGGCGATGCAGGCGATGCGCAGCCATTTCTGCTTCTGCCAGCGGGCGATGCCGCCCAATGTGCCGACGACGTTCTGCGTGTGGCCGGAGGGGAAGGAATAGCCCGTCGCGCCTCCACGCGCGCTTTCCACGATGGTGAACTTTGGGTCCTTGACCCACGGACGGGGAATGCGAAACATCAGCTTCAGGAACTGGTTGAGAATCGTGCCGAGGAAGCCGACAAAGAGCAGATAATAGCCCTCCTCCTTGCTGACGCACCAGAAGATCATCAGCGCCAGCACCAGAAACACGGCCTCTCCGCCCAGCTCGGTGAAAAACTGCATGATTGCATCCAGCACCGGATTGCGGATGGATTCGAGAGAATACAGGAACTGCAAGAAAATGCCTCCCCTTTCATTTCTGGTATTTTTATTATTATAGTATACCACACGTGCGGGAAAATGACAAGCCGCGCCGCAGCGGGGCGCAGGCGCAAACTTCGTCATGGACTTTTTCCACAGTCTGTGCTATGATGAAGCGCAGAAAGACAGAGCGGAGGAAATTCTTATGGGTATTTTTACGGGCGTCCTCTTTGCAGCGGACTTCGATCACACGATCACTGCCATGGACGGCAGCATCCCCCCAAAAAATCTGGACGCAATTCGCGCGTTTGTCGCGGAGGGCGGCGTGTTTTCGGTCGCCAGCGGCAGAAGCGTGCCGCTGTTCCGGGAGAAAGCGCGGCTTTTGCCCATCAATGCGCCCTGCCTTCTGTATAACGGTGCGGCCTGCTACGACTACCGGGAGGAAAAATTTCTCTTCCAATACGATATGCCGGGCGACGCGCAGGAAATTCTGGACGGCCTGTGTGCACAGTTTCCCGATGTGCGGATTGAGGTGCAGACGCCGGACGCCTGCTTTGTCTATGGCGACGACCCCATGCGCGATGCCTATCTGCGGCGCGTCGGCGCGAAATTTGCCTACGCCGGGAACGCACCCATCCCTCGTCCGTGGGTCAAAATTGTCGTCTACGGCAAGTTCCGCAGGCCGGAATATGATTCTGTGGACTCCATCACACCGGAGGACATCGCCTATTTTGACCGTATTGAGGCCGTACTGCGCGAATTGAGCCATGGCCGGGCAAATGTCGCGCGCTCCATGGGGCGCATCGTCGAATGCTGGCCGCTGGGCTGCGACAAGGGCAGCAGCGCCCGTGAGCTGGCGCGGCGGCTGGGCTGCACGGTGCTCGCCGGCGCGGGCGATGCGCCGAACGATCTGCCATTGCTTGACGAGGCGGATTACGCCTTCTGCCCTGCGGACTGCGCCGAGGCGCTGCGCGGCGGGCCATACCGCTTCGTCGCCCCCTGCGGCGTGGGGACGATCGCCGCGGCGATGGAGGAACTGAAAAAAATCCTGTAATTTTGTCCGTTTTTATTCGGGCATGGCGCATCTTTTGACAGAAATGCGTCATGCCCGGTCATTTTTCACAAAAAGCTGTGGACTTTCCGCCCTGCGGCTGTTATAATTTATAATAGTATAAAAGTGCCTTTGGCGGAAAGGAGGCAGCCGGAATTGAAAAAACTATGCGCGCTGATTCTGTGCGGGCTGCTGCTGTTCTCCGCCGCCTGCGGGGCAAATTCCCCCGGCGACGCCGCAGGCCGCTACGTCTGTACGGCGCTTTCCTCCGGCCGGACAGAACTGAGCCACGCGGATGTGTGGCTTCAATTGGAGGAGGGCGGCAGCGGCGTATTCTGCCGCGAGGAGGAAACGGAGATCTCGTGGAGGCTCGACGGCGAACGCCTCACCGTCACGGACGGGCAGGCAACCGTGGAGGGCGTCCTCTCCGGCGGCGTGCTCACCCTGACGCTGGACGGCGAGGAATATACCTTTACGCGCGCCGAGCAGCTGCCGGAGGAGCTTTCGGCAGCCGAGCTTCTGCCGGAGATCGCCAATCAGGTTCTGAAAGAGGACACGGACTTACAACGTCAGTGGAACGGCAACTGGTACGGCTGGTGGGAGATCCACGGCGCGACCGGCGGCTACAGTGAGCTGGAAAACAGGCGACGCGATCTGTGCGCCCGCGTGGAAATCAGCGCGGATGCCTCCGGAACGGTGACGCTCTGGGACGACGAGCACAGCGCGCAGGAGCCGCTTGGCCGGGTGGAGCTTTCTCTGGAAGCCGGCAGGAACGGCGCAGGCACGGGCATCGCAACCTCGAAATCCGGCTACTTCGCCGGGGATATGCTGGAATACGGCAGCTGGGTCATCGAGCCGACGCTCTTCCCCTATGAGGATATGCTGCTCATCGAGGGCGCACGCACGGAGTCATCCGGCAGCTATAACTACTCCATTTTCCTGCGGCCGTGGGGGCGGCTCTGGAACGACATCGAGGCAGCAGAATCCGAACAGCTTCCTTTCCGTTACTTTGACTGGTATCTCCCGGCGCTGGAGGCCAGTGCCGCCATGCCTGACACGGTGGGTGGTGCGTGGACGGCCGGTTCGCAGGGCGCAACCAACGATCCGACAGGAAAAACCGCCTCCGTCACACTGGCCGACGGCCACCTCCAGTTGGCCTATTCCACCTCCCGCTACGAGATGAAGGTCAACCGTCTGGTTTCCCTGAGCGGCGGCGCAGAATTGGAAGCCTGCTGGTGCGCCGACGAGGAAACCGTGGGCCTGCGCAGCCGCGAGCTGAACGCCCGCCGGGACGAGCCCGGCTATCTTGACCGGAAATTGGAGCTGGACGGCTGTCCGGCGCGGCGGGTAGAGTGGTACGACGAGGCAAACGCCTGCACGGTGCTGGAATATCTGATCGATGCGGCAAACGTCCGATCGGGTGCGGCGGTCTATCTGAAGATCACGCTGTACGATCCGGACGAGCTGACCGGCATCCAGACGATCCTCGACGCGCTCCGTCTGAAATGAACCAAAAACATCCCGGAGAAGCAATGCTTCTCCGGGATGTAATTTTACAGATTCATATTTCACCTTACACGGCAGCCAGAACCTTGGAGGCGACGGTGTACTCCGTCACGCCGAGGATGGTTTCGCCATCAATCTGCAAAGCGCAGGGACGGTCGAACTTCACGGTGATCTCGTGGCCGGTCAGAACCTCAACCATTTCCGTATGCTTGACGTGCTCGCCCTTGAAAATGGAGGGAAACACGATCAGCGTTTTGAGCTTGCCGGAGCCGTACATCACAACGACGGACTGCTCGCGTGCAGCGTTCAGCCGATCCTGCGCGGGCGCAACCTCCATGCCGCCGCCGTAGTAGCGGCCGTTCATGGTCGGGGCAAGCCAGACCTTGCGGTAGCTGTGGCTCACACCGTCGACGATGACCTCGGCGTTGGCCGGGTGGAAGTGGAATAGCAGACCTTTAATTGCAATGCCGGTATAGTTGACGGGCTTTGTCGTCGTTGCACGGAGCTTGTCGCCCACCTCGCAGCAGTAGCCGTCGATGCCGTAGCCGATGCCGTTGAGGAAGCGGTAGGTGCGCCCCTTGACCGTCACCGTGGGCAGATTTTCCAGATATTTTTTCACCGGGAAGGGAGGCGCGCCCTTTTCCTTGCCGAGATCATGCAGGAAATCGTTTCCGCTGCCGACGCCGAAATAGAGCAGCTCATTCGGGATGCCGACACCCGCCGTGTCGTTGATGAAGCGGTTGAGCGTGCCGTCGCCGCCGCAGAGCACCACGTCCTCATCCGCCGGGATGCTGCGGAAGAAATCCTCATAATCGGCGATTTTCGTCATATTATGGTAGGTCAGCGCCGCGCCCTCCAGCATGGCATCCAGCCTGTGTGCCTCTTCCTCGCCGTGGCCGTTGCCCGCGAGGGGATTGAACAGAATATGATAGGTTTTCATGGCGTTCTCTCTTTTCCGCAGGAGCTCAAAGCTCTGCCATTTTATGTATGCATTATATCGGTTTTTGTCGCTTTTGCGCAATGGACAATCCCCGGCTTTTGCCCAAAAATGTGCCGTATTGCCGGATTCTCCGTAAAAAATCCGCCATCCAAGCGCAAGTGTTTCATATTCAAAGACATTCAGGACTTGACAACAGATTATTTTGTGCTATGATAGATACAAATTTCATAACCTTATCG
>CAKUMR010000054.1 GCA_934667865.1 uncultured Oscillospiraceae bacterium
CCCCCCCCGTTTCCGCATTTATGCGGAAACGGCGATTGGCTTTTTCTATGCCAGCTCGATCATGTTGGTGTAGAGCTGATAGTACCGGCCCTGAAGCTCCAGCAGATCGTCGTGATTGCCGCGCTCGACGACCCGGCCGTTTTCCAGCACCAGGATCGCGTCGGCGTTGCGCACGGTGGAGAGCCGGTGCGCGATGACGAATACCGTCCGGCCCTTCATCAGGCCGTCGAGGCCGCGCTCGATCAGCTTCTCCGTGCGGGTGTCGACCGAGGAGGTCGCCTCGTCGAGAATCAGCACCGGCGCCTCGGAAACCGCAGCGCGGGCGATGGCCAGAAGCTGCCGCTGCCCCTGCGAGAGGTTCGCGCCGTCAGAGTAGAGCATAGTATCGTAGCCCTTGGGCAGATGGGAGATGAAATAGTGCGCGTTGGCGATTTTTGCCGCGCGGATGCACTCCTCGTCCGTTGCTTCCAGACGGCCGTAGCGGATGTTCTCCATCACCGTGCCGGTAAATAGGTGCGTGTCCTGCAAAACCGTGCCGAGGGAGCGGCGCAGGTCGTCCTTGCGGATATGGCGCACGTCGATGCCGTCATAGGTGATCGTGCCGCCCTGAATGTCATAAAAGCGGTTGATCAGGTTCGTGATCGTCGTCTTGCCCGCGCCCGTCGAGCCGACGAAGGCGATCTTCTGGCCGGGCTTGGCATACAGCGACAGGTCGCGCAGCACCGGCTTCTCCGGAACATAGGAAAAGTCCACGCCGTAGAAGCGCACGTCGCCGCGCAGCGGGACGCGCTCGCCGTCCTCCCTGACCCAGAAGTAGTCGCGGCCAGACTGCTCCAGCGTGACCTCGCCCTCGTCCACCTCCGGCGGCATATCCAGCACGTCGAAGATGCGCTCCGCGCCCGCGAGGGCGAGCATGATGGCATTGAACTGCTCGGAGATCTGGCTCACGCGCTCGGCAAAGTTGCGGATGTAGCCGAGGAAGGTGATCAGCACGCCGCCCGCGTTTTCGCCGGTGAGCCACAGCACGCCCACCGCGCAGGTCAGCGCGTAGAAGAAGTGCGAGAGGTTATTGAGGATGGGCCCGACGACAGAGGTCACGGTCGTCGCCGCCGTCGAGGAGCGGCAGAACGCCTCGTTGATGGGCTTGAAGTCCTGCATGACCTGCTTTTCGTGGGTGAACACCTTGATGTCGCGCTGTCCGGCGATCATCTCTTCGACGAAGCCGTTGACCGCCGCGGCATCCTTCTGCTGCGCACGGTAGCTGCGGCTGCTCTTTTTGCTGATGTATCGCACGACCAGAATGACGATCGCCGCCAGCACCACCATCAGGGAAAACAGCTTCATCGACAGCACCAGCATCATGCCGATCGTACCCAGAAGCGACAGCACGGAGATCAGCATCTGCGTGATCGAGTGCTGCAAAAGCTCGTTCGTCGCCTCGATGTCGTTTGTGAAATAGCTCATGAGGCTGCCATTGGTGTTGGCGTCGAAGTAGCGAATGGGGAGCCTCTGCATCTTGGAGAACAGCTCCGTCCGCAGCGCCCGCATGATGACCGTGCTGCATTCAAGCATCAGGCGGTTGAGCAGATAGTTCGTCACCGTGCTCAGAAGATACAGCCCGGCAAGGCCGAGCAGCAGTGCCAGATACTTCGCGTACACCTCATCCGGCGCAAGGCCGGTCTGCTTCAGGAGGTTTACCAGCGGCTTCATGCAGTAGGAGGCCGCGATGGTCGCGCTCGCGTAGACCAGAATGGAAATGACCGCGCAGATCAGGAGCGGCCGGCAGTGCTTGAAATAACGGAACAGGCGCATCAGACTGCCGAAGGGCGTGCGCGCCTTGCGGTAATTCCGCAGCTCAACTCTGGGCATTTGCGCTCACCTCCTGCTTCATCTGGCTGTCGTAGACATCGCGGTAGATGTGGCTGTGCGCCATCAGCTCCTCGTGCGTGCCGAAGTCGGAGAGCCTGCCCTCGTCGAGGACAAGGATACGGTCGCAGCTCAGGATGGACGCGATGCGCTGGGCGATGATGATCTTTGTCGTGCCGGGCAGAGCGGTCTTCAGCCCGCGGCGGATGTGCTCGTCCGTCGCCATATCGACCGCGCTGGTCGAATCGTCCAGAATCAGGATCTTCGGCTGCTTGATGATCGCGCGGGCGATGCGCAGCCGCTGCCGCTGTCCGCCGGAGAGGTTGGCGGCGTTCTGCTCCAGCAGAGTTTCGTAGCCGTCCGGGAAGCGGTCGATGTACTCGTCTGCACAGGCGATGGCGCAGGCCGCCTTCATTTCCTCCGGCGTTGCGTCCGGCTTGCCCCAGCGCAGGTTGTCGGCGATTGTGCCGGAAAACAGCGTGCCGTTTTGCAGTACCATGGAAACGCCGTCGCGCAGGTGCCCGAGCGTGTAGTCCTTCACGTCTACGCCGCCGATGCGGACCGTGCCGCTCATGGCGTCGTAAAAGCGCGGGATCAGACTGACCAGCGTGGACTTGCCCTCGCCGGTACCGCCGATCACGCCGATGGTCTCGCCGCTTTGGATATGGAAGGTGACGTGCCGCAGGTTCAGCTTTTCCGGGTCGCCGGTGTAGCTGAAGCAGACATCCTCAAAATTGACGCTGCCGTCCTTGACCGTCTTGTCCGAAGCGCCGTCGGCGATGTCAGGCTGCTCGTCAAAGACCTCGTTGATGCGGCGCATGGAGGCCTGCGCGCGGGACAGCGACATAATGAGCCACGAGAGCATCGTCAGAGACGACACCGCCTGTGTCCCGTAGGACACCATGCTCACAAGCTCGCCCGTGAGCAGCCCCGTCGTATGGAAGATGATCTCGCGCCCGCCGAAGAGCAGCAGCAGAACCGTGCAGGTCCACATGATGCCCATCTGGATGGGGCCGGTCAGCGTGAACAGCCGCGCCGAGGAAAGCTGTGCCTGCCGGAGATCTTCCGTCGTCTTGTCAAAGCGCTGCGACTCGTAGTCGCCGCGTACAAAGGCCTTGACTACGCGGCTGCTGATGAGGTTTTCCTGCACCGCGCGGTTCAGCTCATCCATCTTGATGAGCATTCTGCGGAAGCGCGGCTGGCCGACGCGCATCATGATCGCCAGCGTAATCGCCAGCACCGGCAGGGTGCCGACAAAGAACAGTGCCAGCCGCGGCGAGATGGAAAAGGCCATCACGGTCGCCAGCACCAGCATGATGGGCGAGCGCGTCAGGCTGCGGATGATCTGGTGCATGGTCGTGCGGACGGTGTTGACATCCGTTGTGGCGCGGGTAATCAGGCTGGGCGTGGAAAAGTGGTCGATGTTGGAGAAGGAGAAGCTCTGAATTTTTCCCAGCAGCATCGAGCGCAGATTTTTCGCAAAGCCCTGACTGGCGATGGCCGAGCAGCGGGCGCTGAGCAGACCGCAGGCCATGGACAGGCAGGCGATGATCACCATGATGCCGCCGACCGTCAGCACGAAGCGGTCGCGCTGCGCGACCAGCGCATCCGGGAACAGCCCGCGCAGCATGAAGTCCTCCTCGCGGTAGAGTCCGCCGTCGACGATGACGGACATCAGCATGGGAATAAAGACCTCCAGCACGACCTCCAGCCCGCCGAAGACGGCTGCCGCCGCCGTCCAGCCGCGGTAGCCGGCCAGACATTGCCGGAGATGGCCGGGCGTCTTTTTCTTTGCGTGCGTTTTGATGAGATTCGCCCCCTCTTTTTTATAAAGGAATCCCCGGAAGAAATCCTTACTGACTTCTTCAGAGGTTTTCCGTTAGCTGGATAGTTAGAGCCAAAAGTATTGAATGGATATTTATAAAGCCTGAAAAAATATTCTATCAGAGTCCGCATGGCTTTGCAAGTGCGAAAACCAAAAAAGCTCCCGATTTTCGAACCCTTATGGGATGACCCGAAAACCGGAATGCAGCTTGATTTGTTTTTTCGCGGGCGGAGCACACACGGCATATGTCTGAATTTGTTTGTCTCTGCCTTGACGTTTCCCCGGCAATGCGTTAGAATAGCGGCAAAGGTTTCTATGTTTGAGGTTCGCACCAAAGAATTTTATTATGAGTTCGGAGATTTTATGGGATTTATTTATCAGACAACGAATCACTATGGCATAGAAGCCATCGTCGCATTGGAGCGGCATTTCAGCCCGTCGAAGGAAAAATACTGCACCGCGCTGAGCGAGGCCGCCCGCATCTGTGACACCTACGGAATCCCGGAGCGGGAGCTTCTGCCGCGCGTCCGGCAGATCGCGGCCGCCGAGGAATTCATGCTGGAGCATCTCTCGGAAAGCGAGGAAATGATGCAGTTTCTCTTTGCCCCGCTCTGCGGCGGCAATACCAGCCTTGCATGGAGCCTTGCGTGGGATCCCGTCGCCGGGGACGACAGGGAGTACAAATATGCCGGGCACAGCGAGGCAGAGCGTCTGCGCGATGTGGCGGCCATTGCCGCGCAGTTCCGGGAGAACCCTGCCGAGGTGCCGCAGGGCATCGACACGGTCTGCGCCCTGATCGACTATCTGGACAGCATCCGCATCCCCGCGGAGGACAAGTGGAAATTCCTTGCGCTGTATGCGCATCTGGAAGCCTGTGAGCAGAACGCCCGGCGCATCGTTTCCGCGGCGGCGGAGCTGCTGAAAAAAGCAATGCAGAACGAGGAAACGCAGGCGCAGCTTCGGGAGTGCATCGAAAAAACGAAGGAAAACGCGCCCCGGCTTTCCAACGCCTTCCCGCCGACGCAGCAGGACATTACCTTCCTGCCCTGCGTGATGCCCTTCAATTCCATGCGCTTTATCACGAACGAAACGAGCATCACGGTGGTCGTCGGCGTGCTGTACTGGACCATCCTGCGCCTGACCGAGAAATACGCTGCCAACGACGAGCGGCTTCTCGGCTGCTTCAAGACCCTCAGCGACAAGAGCCGGCTGGACATTCTGAAGCTGCTCAAGGAACGCGAATACAGCGGGCAGGAGCTGGCCAAGGAGCTGGGAATCTCGCAGGGGACGGTGTCGCACCACCTGAACATTCTGGTGCGGGACGACCTGATCTGCATCACCAAGGACGGCAGCCGCCTGCGCTGCTCCCTCAACCGGGAGGCGCTGGAGAATATGATGGATGACATCCGGCGGCTCCTGCTCTGAAATGAATAATCTTCCGCAGACTGCATAAAAGCGGCGGCCCGGCTTCGGGCCGCCGCTTTTTTCGCATTTCTGCAAAAAAGAAAGAATGAAATCCTGTTACGCGGCGTTATGGCGGAGAAAATGCAAGGTCTGCGGAAAGAATTTTCGCCGTCGCGCGGAAAGTGTTTTTGAAGGCTCTCTTTTTAACATATCGCCGGAAAAAACAAGCGGTGCAAAGCGGTTTTTTATACCATTTTTCCATTGACAAAAAAAGATGCCGGTGGTATTCTACGCTTATCAACATAGAAACGTTTTGACAACCGTCAAATATAGGAGGGCTGCCGCAAAAGATTCTGAACCCCGCATATTTTTTGAGAAAGGAAGAAAGAAAATGAAAAAGAGATTCCTGAGCCTGTGCCTGGCCGTCGTGCTGCTGCTGTCGGTCTGCGCACTTCCCGCAATGGCGGCGGAAGGCGGCCTGACGGTCCGCCCCACGACGCCCTCCGCCGCGCTCATCGAGCAGCTGACGCAGAATGACGCGCAGCGCATGAGCGCCGTACAGGAGGATCCTGAAGAAATCGTCGATATTTTTGTGGAACTGAAGGACGCCCCACTGGCAGATCGGTCGACGGCTGCTTCCTCTGCCTATGCGACAGCCTCCGTGCAGAAGCGCCTTCTTTCCACGCAGAGCGCCGTGCAGAGAAAAATCAGCCGCGCCCTGCCGAAGGAGCATGTGGAATATACCTATTCTTATACGGTGCTCTTCAACGGCTTCTCCGTGCGCACCGCCCGCAAGAATCTGGAAACCATCCGCAGCCAGTCCGGCGTCAGCCGCGCTTTCATCGGCGGCTCCTACTCGCTGCCTGAGAACGAGGAGAGCCGGCAGGATTTCCAGACCGCGCTGACCGCAGCAAGCAGCAGGTTCACCGGCAAGGGTATGACCATTGCCGTGGTGGACACCGGTCTGGAAATTGCACACCCTGCATTCTCCACCGAGCCGGAGGGTGCAAAGTTCAGCAAGGACTATGTCCGCGGCGTTTTGCAGGGCGCGGACCTGAACGCCGAGCAGATGATGCCCGGCCTTACCGCCGACGATGTTTATCACAATGCGAAGGTTCCGTTTGCCTTTGACTATTACGGCAAGGACGCGCAGGTCGCGCCTGCCAACAAGTGGCAGGCGGCCAATCTGGAGCACGGTACCCACGTGGCCGGTATCGCGGCGGGCTACGAAGCCGACGGCGAGGGCAAGGTCCTCTTCTCCGGCGCTGCGCCCGATGCGCAGGTCATCCCCATGAAGGTCTTTGACGATCAGGGTACCAGCGCCGCCACGGCGGCCGTTTTGGCCGCGCTGGAGGACGCCTATCTGCTGGGCGTCGACGCCGTGAACCTCTCCCTCGGCAGTTCCAACGGCTTCACGGTCGACAGCGAGGAGCTGGTCAATGAGGTCTATAACAAGCTGGATGCTGCCGGCATCATGGTTATTGTGGCCGCCGGCAACGACACATCTTCCTCCAATTACAACAGCTTCGGCAACCTCCCGCTGACGGATGATCCGGACAACGGCATCGTTGCTTCTCCCTCCACCTATCCCGCAAACCTCTCCATCGCCAGTGTGGAAAATGATCTTGTCTACAACAACTATTTCCTCCTCGGCGACGAGAAGATCCCCTACACCGACAGCCAGACTACCTTCCTTGGCCTCGATTCCTTCGTCGTGCAGCTTAAGTCATACAACTCCATTCCCGACGACATCGCCGCTCCCTACGACTATGTGATCGTCCCCGGCTACGGTCAGGACAGCGACTATGAGGGCATTGACGTCACCGGCAAGATCGCCGTCGTGCAGCGCGGCGGCACCGACGAAAGCGGCGAGCCTATCACCTTCGTTACCAAGATCCAGAACGCCCTGTGGAAGGATGCCATCGGCATCGTCATTTACAACAACGACGCGGCCAACCCCGACGACGCCGCCGTTATTATGCAGACCAACTACTATCAGCTCCCGGCCTGCTTTGTCAGTTATCATAACGGACAGAAGCTCATTGAGAAGGCCGGCACCGGCGCCGGCATTACCGGAAGCATGGAGATGATCTCCAGCGCGAACCCCGCAGCCGGCCAGATGTCCACCTTTACCAGCATCGGCACAACGCCCGACCTGCGCATCAAGCCGGAGCTCTCCGCGCCGGGCGGCAATATCTATTCCTCCATTCCCACCGCAGAGGGCAAGGGCAATTATGCTTCCATGAACGGCACCTCCATGGCCAGTCCCTATGTGGCGGGCGCCAGCGTGCTGGTGAAGTCCTACCTCTCCGAAAACTGGTCCGGCAGCTTTGACGCTGCGGCCATGACGGAAAACCTGATGATGTCCACGGCGACCCCGGTCATCGACCCCGCAACCGGTCTGCCCTATAC